>CAZRAS010000069.1:0-5803 GCA_964598045.1 uncultured Clostridia bacterium
AATACGTACAAGAGGGCATCTACGAAAAAATCACCGACTCCGCCCGGTAGAAAAATCTTCAAACAATATGCCGCCGCCAACAAAAGTATATACCAAATTCCTGAAATAATTCTTGTTATCATGATTCGTTTTTCCTTTTTTACAAATTCTTCCGCCTATATCAAGGGACATCCACGAGAGTTTACATAACTCAACGCATACCTGCCCCGTTGTTTTCAAATTTAGAAGCACTTAGAATAAATTCAAAGCAGCAAGGCACAAACGTCACCGCCCCTTTTATCCGAGTTGCTCGTCCGTCTTTCCGTATCTTCTTCTCCGCTCCGCATAGTCAAGCAACGCCCTTTCCAAATCGCGTTTGGTAAAATCGGGAAACATTTTTTTTGAAAAATACAATTCCGAATACGCCGCTTGATAGAGCAAAAAATTGGAAAGTCGCATTTCTTTGCCCGTTCGAATAATCAAATCGGGATCGGGCAAATCCTTGGTGTAAAGCAGTTTCGAAAAGCTTTCGTCTCGTACCTGCTCCCCTTGTTCAATCGCCATATTGACGGCACGGACGAGTTCGCTACGTCCGCCGTACGCCACCGCAAGATTGACGCTCCTGCCGACGCAATCCGCCGTTCTCTTCTCGCTCTCTTGCAAGATATTCCGCACGTCGCAAGGAAGCAAAGACAAATCCCCCAAGACACGAAAACGGATTTTGTCCTCGTTTTCCCGTTCTCGATACCAAGCGAAACGCTCGCGAATAAGCTCGAAAAGCCCATCCACTTCCTCTTTGGGGCGATGCAAATTTTCCGTGGACAACGCGTAAAGGGTGACGTGCTCGACGCCGAGCGTAAACGCATGTTGCGTAAGCTCCTCCATCCGACTTGCCCCTTTTCTATGTCCGATCGAACGCGAGAGTAGGCGCTGTTTCGCCCAGCGCCCGTTCCCGTCCATAATCATTGCTACATGTTTGGGAAGTTTCTCCCGTGGTATTACTATATTCCGATTCATTCCTCAAATAGACATCAACTCTTTCTCTTTTGCCGAGATAATTCCTTCGAGTTTTGTCATGTACTTGGAAACGAGTTTTTCCACCTCTGCCTCGCAATCGGCAGCCTGATCTTCGGAGATTTCCTTCGCCGTCTTCATCTTTTTGATCACATCCATGCCGTCACGGCGATGGTTACGCATTGCCACTTTGGATTCCTCCCCCATTTTTTTCGCCTGTTTTGCAAGCTCGCGACGACGTTCTTCCGTCATATCGGGGAAGACCAAACGAATCACGTTTCCGTCATTGGTAGGCGTCAATCCGATGTTGGATTGCAAAATCGCCTTTTCCACCGCTTTAAGCAAGGATTTATCCCAAAGACTGATTTGCAGGCATTTCGCGTCGAGTGCGGATACGTTGCCAAGCTCGATAAGCTTACTCATGCCGCCGTACGCTTCCACTTCCAGACGGTCCAAAATGCGAGGGTTGGCTCTGCCGGTACGAATCGCGCCGTAATCCCTGTCGAGTGCCAACAACGTGTTTTCGGATTTTTCTTCCAATTCCAGCATCATCTCTTCAATTTTTTCGTTTTCAATCATATTTTTCACCTTCCTATATCCTTTTACTATTTATACTTCAATAATCGTTCCGAGTTTTTCGCCGCACACCGCACGAACGATGGATTTTTCCTCATTCAAACCAAAAGCAAGCGTAGGCACGTTGTTTTCCATGCACATGGTTGCCGCCGTAAAGTCGATCACTTTCAGGTTGCGATTGATGATATCCGAATATTTCAACACTTCGTACTTTTTCGCTTCCGGGTTGAGTTTGGGATCGGAATCGTAAATTCCGTCCACGTTCTTCGCCATCAAAAGCACGTCCGCGTCGATTTCGCAAGCTCGAAGAGCTGCCGCCGTATCCGTCGAACAGTAGGGATGTCCCGTACCGCAGGCGAAGATGACCACCCTTCCCATTTCAAAATGTCTCAACGCTTTACGCATGATGAGCGGTTCAGCCAAGGAAACCATATTCAACGCCGTCTGCACGCGCACGGGCACTCCACGTTGTTCGATCGCGTCCATCATGGCAAGAGAGTTCATGACGGTGGCAAGCATTCCGATTTGATCCGCCGTCGAGCGGTCCATATTCGTTCCTTGACGTCCCCGCCAGAAGTTTCCGCCGCCGATGACCAGCCCGATCTGCACGCCCATTTTGTGAAGTTCCACAATCTGATCCACGACGGGTGCGATCACTTCGTGATTCAGACCGAATCTCTGATCGCCCGCAAGCGCCTCCCCGGAAAGTTTTAATAAGATTCTTTTGTATTTAGGCTGCATGATGAAAAATTCCTCCTTTCATTTTTGCCTACGTATATTATCTTGAATATTTTTTTTATCCAAACTATGTCATTTTAACTATTATACCACATTCTTTTGCAGAATGCTATACGATTTACGAGAAAAATACGTGAAAAATAAAAGATTTCGGCGAAAATTCGCAAATTTTTCTCTGCAAATCCCCTTTCGTTTTTGTTCGAGTATGCAAAAACTCCTTTCCGGCATGCGTATCGTATACCTCAAAAAGAGGCAAGTCGTCTTGTCTCAACCCCGTTTACCAATCCTGTTTTTTCAAGGATTTATCCTTGACATCGTCGTAGAAAGCAAAATATTTTTCCTTAAATTTCTCTTTCGACAAGGGAACACCGCTTTCCGCTTGCATTTCGTCAAGCAACGCTTGCAGCTCTTCGGGGGTGAAATCTCCCAATTCCGTCTCCTCACCGTAGCTTTGTAACAATTTTAATAAATCCAATTCCGACATTATATTTCCACCTCGATATGTTCGCCCCGAAAGGGCACCGTAAAATGCGTGAAGCCGATTGCTTTCAGCATCTCCGAAATTTCCTTTCTCTTTTCGCCTATCCTCTCCACGCCGTGCGCATCCGATCCGTAAGAAATTTTCCGTCCGCCCAACTCAAAAAAACGTTCGAGGATTTCCCTCGTCGGCAACGTTCCTTCGGCAATGGAAGAATTGACTTCCAAAATCTTCCCTCTACGCACAATCGTCTGCAAAATATCGTCGATTTGCTCTCCGAATTGTGTCAAAGACAACCTCTTATCCTCAAAGGGAACGTATCGCGAAATATAGCCGACGTGTCCTACGATATCATAGGGATAAGGAGCGTCCAAACTTTTACGCACAAGTCGTAAATACGCTCCGTACGTCCTCCCCTTATTCTGCACAAAATCATAACGCGCATAATCTTTCCCATCCTGACCGTGTACACTGTTAATGACGTAATCGGGTTGATACTTTTCATACGTCAAGGCATACCTACCCTGCGCTTTTTCCTTTTCGGAGTATCCGAATTCCGCACCGACGACAACGTTCATCACGCCGCCGTAATCCTCTTGAAGATGACGCAACATATGAAAATATTCATGCTCGTCCCCGTTTTGTAACGCCGCGCGTTTTTCTTCGCTTACCGACGACAAATCGTAATCATAATCGAAATGTTCGCTCACGCCGTAAAAAGATATCCCCTTCTTTTGTGCCGCCTCCAACATTTCCGCAGGCGTATTTTTCCCGTCGTGGGAAAAAGAAGTATGCGTATGCAAATCCGTCAAAAACTTTTCCATGCTTTTATTATATCATAAAACACACAATACTGCAAGCGTACGAGCCGACTTTTCCAAAACAAGTTTCACGCTCTAAAACGCCTTCCCACATACAATAACCTTCCATTTTTTGACTCTTTTGGAAATTACCCACTACCATGTATGCATTGACAAAGCAAACAAACGCCGCTATAATAAGAGCTAAGCCTTTGCCGCTTTGAAAAAATTCACCCCTTCTATACCATTCATTTCTTACTTTCTCACAAAAGAAAAAACGGCAAGGTCAATTTTACTCGTGAGGTAACATGATGAAACGTTCTAATTCTTTTCTTGCATTATGTTTGGCTCTTGGATTTTTATTTCCCAATTTTTCTTGTGCCGCAAATGACGCATTTCCCCCAAATTCAAGCAACATAAATACGGACAACTCCTTCGACTCTTCCGAAGATTCTTCCTCGAACAGTTCGGGAAGTTCAGACGAAGACTCTTCCGACACCCCCTCCTCGGAAGATTCAAACACGACGCCCGATACTTCCACACCGCCAAACAGCTCCGCATCCCCAAGTCCTCCGCCCTCCTCGTCAACTCCGGAAAGCACGACGCCCACCCTTCCCGAAAACGCGCAATACATACTATGCACGGGCAACAACGTCAACCTCCGCGAAGGCGCAGGCACGAATCATACCATTCTCGGTCAAGCAGAGAAAGGTACCATGTATGCAGTGATCGGTAAAACAGGCAACTGGTATAAGACGTATTATCGAAATAAGGTTGCCTATATTCACGCCAACTACACCGACGTTTTCACGCTGAAAAAATCGGATGAGAGTCGTGTGGAGCAAATAGTGGAAGAGGCATACAAACTTCTCGGCGTACCCTATGTATACGGCGCCGTTCGTCTGCACGACGGCAACGGAAACTTCTTAAAAGGCTTTTCCACCCAAAAATTCGATTGTTCCTCCCTCGTGCAATACGTCTTCTATCAAGGCTCGAAAATTTTACTCAACACTACCACGCGCACGCAGGTGAAGCAAGGCAAATACATAGCGAAAGCAGACATCCGACGCGGAGATTGTCTATTTTTTACCAACGAGGACAGGCAATACAAAGCGGGCATCGAACGCGTGGGGCACGTTGCCATTTATTTGGGAGATAATTATATTCTGCACACCTCGTCCGACTATGCACGAATTGAGAAAATAAACGCGAAACGCTGGAGTTTCTACCTGGAAGCCCGTCGTTTTCTATAACCCCTTTTCCCAATTATTATGTTATAAGCACATACCCCAAAGCATTTCCGCCCCCTTCGTTTATCGCAGAAAAAAAATCGACTTTTATACAAAGTCGATTTTTTACATACATGTTCAATTAGTTCAATTCGCTCGTCTGAGGCGCTTCCCCTCTGTCTTCGGGGAACATCGTGCCGGCAGGAATCACGGGCAACATCATAGGATTGATAAATGCGTTTGCCGTAAGTGAAGAAACAGCTGCGCGAAGATAGGGATATACCACTTCCGTCATGTTGATGACGAGATCGCGTCTGTCCAAATCGTCCTGCAAATCTTCCGCTTCGAATACACCGACAAGACGAACTTTAAGATCGAAGGGCTTCGGTGCTTCTTCCGTAGATTCCACTTTCACTTCCAACGTCAAAAACCAAAGTTTGTCGTTTTCCTGCACTCTTCTAACCGTTCTGGAAAACTGCGGTTTGATTTCAAACTTCGTGTCCTTATCCATTTTAATACGGTTGATGGTGTAGCTGAGTTCCTCGGCGGTAATGCCTCTTAATGCGTATTTCATAATAATACCTCTCATTTTTTATTCTGTGGATCTATTCGACGCCACGCTCCCCCCTTTTGTCAATAGGAAACGCATTTTCTCCACCAACTTTATCGAGGTTATTTATATATAAACGAGTTTTTCCGATTGTAAACAGAAAAAACAAAATTTTATAAAAAATCTTTTTCCGCTTATTTACCTTCCTCTATTATAATATATAATAAGGCGCACGGATTATAATAAGTCGCACGCGTCCAAACACCTCCGTTTTTACAAAAAAAGCATCTCTCAAAAAAAATAAAAAATTTTTTAATTTTTTTGAAAAACCCGTGTAAAACGCTTGCGTTATTTTTTTATATGTGGTATTATATATAAGCTTTCGACGGAAGTTTAGCTCAGCTGGGAGAGCATCTGCCTTACAAGCAGAGGGTCACAG
>CAZRAS010000070.1:0-3470 GCA_964598045.1 uncultured Clostridia bacterium
AACCCATGTTACCACCGTGAAAGGGTGGTGTCTTAACCGCTTGACCAACGGGCCGGATGAATTTTACTATGTAAGTATATCATCTTCTTAAAATATTGTCAATTGATTTTCTGTCACTTTCTCAAAATATTTTGAAAATTTACAAAAAATATTTTTTACACCTGTTTACCCTACTCTCTATAAATAAAATTTCACCGTCAATTTATACGCTCAATGCGTACCTGCCCCTTCCTTTTTATAAAATCGGCAATTCTGCGTCAAAACGTGAAACAAATCGTTTTTCCTGCAAATAGGCAAGCTCGTCTTCCAAAAAAAGTTGTAAACTTTTCGCCACAAGACATTGTCTCGTCACTTTCTTTTCTCGATTTTTCCCCTCAATGCCATATTTCATATCCCCCACGATCGGACAACCAATATGTGCCAGGTGTGCGCGAATTTGATGCGTCTTTCCCGTATGAAGAATCACTTCCACTTTCGTCAATGCTCCTCGTTTTTCCAACACGGCGTACTCCGTCACGATTTTCTCTGCCCCGGCTTTAGGTGAATCGAACACTTTCACCACGGCTTTTTCCGCATCCTTCTTCAAATACGCCGTCAAAACCTCTCGCTCTTGCCTAAAATTCCCGAAACAAAGCGCGTGGTACTTTTTCTCAACCTTTCTATCTCTAAATCCCGCAAGCAACTTTTCTTCCGCCACTTTATGAAGGGCAAAAATCAACAAGCCTTTTGTATTTCTATCCAGTCGGTGAATAAAATAACATTCCCGTTCCCGTTGCAAAGCAGCGAATACCGCCTCGGAATTGACGCCGCTTTCCTTATCGGCAACAAGGATATTTTCATCCTCGTATACGATGTAAAATGCAGGTTTTTCCAGCTGTTTTTTCGTCATATAATAGGACACGTTATCCCCGGGGAAAAGCGTTACGTCTTTGTTGACCCGAACCCCGTTGACTTTTATCTCACGATCGCGCAACAACGTATTCCAAAAAAACGCAGCTTGTGCGTGATTGTTTTCCGTAAACTCCTTTAAGGATTGTTTTTTATCCGAAATCAACTCGATCATAACAAGTTCTTTCTCTCCTCTTCCGTCGCTTTACGCAAAACTTGTTTTACAAACGACGGATCGTAAGGTGCCGTATCGTCGTTGCAGCGTCGAACGCTGTCCACATATACGATTTGCTCCCGATTGTGTTTTCCCATCGTCACCCAGATATAGTCGCCTGCTTTTACCTCTTTTTTTACGTCCAAATACCAGTAATTACAACCGTGATATCCCAGCGGACTGACCCCGACAAATTGATATTTTCCCCTCCCGTGTACGTAACGAGCAAAAATTTTATCAAACGAACGGCGAAGTTCGTCAACAAATATTTCTATCTCCTTCCGATGCAATACAAGTGTGTGCACTCCGTCCAAAAAACGTTTATTGTCCGTTGAGCGCATCAAAAAGCGAAGAAGCATCAGACAATCCTCCTGCCGACGCTCCTCACGCGACACTTTCTTTCCGTCTACGGTGTGCGGACACAGATCCACCATCAATCCCGCTTTTTCAAAGGAAATGCTATACTCCGTTCCGTACGCGCCTGCAAGCAAGCGATACATTGCGAAAATCCAATCCTCCAGCTCGTCACGGGTGATATCCGTATTCACGTTTTGATAACGGACATATTCGTTTGTAAAGGAAATTTCGGTTTTCGCCCAATAACCGTTGGAGAAAATATCCGACGGTAAAAGCGTAAACGAAAACTTCGTTCCCTGCAAATTTACGGTTGCCATACTCTACAATTTATTTACCTTGAATATACTCGTGAATTGCTTTTGCTGCAACTTTCCCCGCACCCATGGCTGCAATGACGGTTGCCGCACCCGTTGCGGCGTCTCCTCCGCAATACACGCCTTCGAGGGAAGTCTTCCCTACTTCGTCCACGGCGATTTCGCCCCGTTTTCTTGTCTCCAATCCCGGCGTCGTTGCTTTCAAAAGCGGATTGGGAGAGGTTCCGAGAGACATAATTACGCAATCGACGGGAATGATAAACTCGCTGCCCGCCACGACTTTCGGCGAACGTCTACCGCTTGCATCCGGTTCACCAAGCTCCATTTTTACACATTCGATCCCTGCCACCCAACTATAAGCAGGATCGCGAGGATCGCTGGTGTCCGTTGGCAACACTCTGACGGGATTGGTGAGCAGGTCGAAGATAATCCCTTCTTCTTTAGCGTGCTCGATCTCCTCACGGCGAGCAGGCAATTCCTCTTCGCCTCGACGATAGATGATATGCACCTCCGCCCCCAAACGTTTCGCCGTACGAGCCGCATCCATTGCTACGTTCCCTCCGCCGACGACCGCCACGCATTTACCGTGCTGAATGGGGGTATGGCTGTCCGCTTTATACGCTTTCATGAGGTTGGAACGAGTTAAAAACTCGTTGGCGGAATAGACGCCCTTCAAACTCTCTCCCGGAATTTTCATAAACTTGGGTAACCCTGCCCCCGATCCGATAAATACAGCGTCAAAACCGTATTCCGTTTTCAATTCCTCAATCGTGATCACTCTGCCGATGACCATATTCGTCTCGATTTTTACGCCGAGTGCTTTTAGATTGTCCACCTCTTTCTGCACGATCGACTTGGGCAGACGAAATTCGGGAATACCGTAGACAAGCACGCCGCCTGCCACATGAAACGCCTCGAACACCGTTACTTCATATCCAAGACGAGCCAAATCGCCTGCGCAGGTGAGCCCTGCAGGCCCCGCCCCGACGACCGCCACTTTATGTCCGTTACGGGGAGCAGGTACGGGTTGACTTGTACAATGTGCATTGTGCCAGTCCGCAACAAAACGTTCGATACGACCGATCCCGACCGCCTCGCATCCTGCCTTGATGCCACGCGTACATTTGCCTTCGCATTGCGTTTCCTGCGGGCATACGCGACCGCAAACAGCAGGCAAGGAAGAATCTTCCGTGATGATTTGATAAGCACCCTCAAAATCCCCTTCCGCTACTTTTGCGATAAATTCGGGAATTTTTATATTGACGGGGCACGCCGCCACACACGGACGATTTTTGCAATTGATACAACGTTTTGCTTCGTCGATCGCCATCTCTGCAGTGTAGCCGAGCGCCACTTCGTCAAAGTTTCCGCTTCTGACAATCGGATCTTGCGAAGGCATGGGATTTTTCAACGGACTCATATTGATTTTTGCCATCTTATCTTACCTCCTGTTTGAAGAGATTGCAAGTTCTTTCGCGCGCACGCGATTCAAACTCCGCATACGTCCTCGAACGACT
Source organism: uncultured Clostridia bacterium (assembly GCA_964598045.1). Taxonomy (GTDB): domain Bacteria; phylum Bacillota; class Clostridia; order Christensenellales; family Borkfalkiaceae; genus Scatosoma. The sequence continues at coordinate 3,291 of CAZRAS010000070.1, forward strand.
CATCGCCTCGTCAAAGTCAATCAAATGGCCGTCGAATTCCGGTCCGTCCACACAAGCAAACTTCATTTCTCCGCCTACGGTGAGCCGACAACCGCCACACATCCCCGTGCCGTCAATCATGATGGGATTCATGCTTGCAATCGTCTTTACGCCGAATTCCTTCGTTGCCGCGCAAACGAA
>CAZRAS010000070.1:3480-5601 GCA_964598045.1 uncultured Clostridia bacterium
TCCCCCTGTTCCAAAAGTTCTTTCAAGGGAGTAACCACATTGCCCGCTCTTCCGTACGAACCGTCATCCGTCATGATATGAAATTGTGCGGAACACGCCTTAAATTCTTCTTCCAAAATGACCAGATCTTTATTTCGGAACCCGATGATGGAAGTAACCTCCGCCCCCTGTTCATGAAGTGCTCTCGCAACGGGAAGGGCAATGGCACACCCGACGCCTCCGCCGACCACGCACACTTTCTCCAAACCTTCCGTATGCGTAGGACGTCCCAAAGGTCCGACAAAATCGGGAATACTTTCCCCTACCTTTTTATGATTAAGCATTTCCGTAGTAGCACCGACAATCTGAAAAATGACGGTCACCGTGCCTTTTACCCTGTCGTAGCCTGCAACGGTGAGCGGAATTCGTTCTCCGTCCTCATCTACGCGTAAAATGACAAACTGCCCGGGCAGGGCTTTTTTCGCTACGAAAGGCGCAAGGATTTCCATTTGCGTCACCGTAGGATTCAGCGATTTTTTACCGACGATCTGATACATGTCAATATTCTCCTTCCTGGATATATGTTCTATTATAGTATTATTTCAATCGATTGTCAATCCGTCAAACGATTATTTTCCTCTCACAAATATCTCTTGCAACTTTGTGTAAGTACTTTCCTCAAAAGGACTGAGCAATCCTGCTTGTGCGATCGCTTCGGTGAAGGTCGCCTCGACGTCTACCTTCTCTTGCAAAAGGGTGTACGCTTCCACAGCCTTGTCATATCCCTGTTCTTCCGCAAGCACGTAGATCCCGATCGAGGCAATCTGCGAGGTTGCATAGCTCAAATAATACCCCGGAGAAGTCATAGTAACGTATTGGGCATAAGCAAAAGGTTCACGCAATCCGACGACGACTTCTGAAAGTCCCTCGTACTGCGCGCATACGCTTTCCATAACCGCCGCATATTCGCTCGCCGTTACAGGCACTTTCGCCGTATAAACAAGTTCCTCGAAATGATCGACGATGGTAGCATACAGCACCGTACGAATACTGCTTATCAAATTATTGAGATAAAGCGCATCGAATACGGAAGACGAAATGGTCTCTTTATTTTTTAAATAGGAAGTGAACAGCCACTCGTTCCCCTGCGAATGCACTTCTGCCAAATCGTAAGGAAGACCGGAACTTCCAAAATAATAATAGGCAGTGTAATGCCCCAATTCGTGCACGACGGTGTACAAATCCTGATAACCGGGACCGAAATACGCAATAGGTTGCTCGAAATAGTCGATATAAGTCGTAAACGCGCCCTGCAAAGCATTGTCGCTCGTTCCGTAAACCGCAGCGTTTTCCAGCGTGAACATATTGTTCATTTTGTTATAAATCGAAGTATTAAAGGTAGCCATGTACGAATTCAAATAAGATTCGTTATTAAAAATCGCGTTGTATTCCATCTTTTGCACGTTCGTAAGAGAACTTGCAACCGTCTTAAACTGCGCATTGACCGTTTTATACAACGGCACGATATATTCCGCAACGTATTCACGGAAATCCGAGCGTTGCTGTTCGGTATATTTACGACTGTAAACCAAATCGGACGCAAACTCGTAATAGTTTTCATATCCGTATTCTGCAGCCATCGCTTGATTATTCTCTACGAGATCCTCATACAAAACGGCAACGTCCTCCGACCAAGTTTGACTCTCTTCATCCAGTTCGTAAAACGCACGTTGAAGTTCACTGTTGGAAAGCTGAATGTCAGATATCCTTTCATTATCGATGAAAAGCATTGCCAGATCCTCTTCCGACCAGCCCGAAAACAATTCATCCTTAATCGGCGAATCCTGCGCAAGCGTTTTCAAAAGCGCCAAATACCGTGTACGAACGCTCATGTACGCAACTTCCGATTCCTCATAATGCGCAAGCGCCGTAGGATCGGATTGATCCATGCAATATTCCAAATATCCGATGGTGGACTGCGCGTCGATATATTCCATAAGGGAATTCATTTCCGACATTGTCTCGGAAAGAGACCACACGTTCGTGCCTTGCAATCCCAACTTTTCACATTTATCCGCAAGCTCGTTAAATTCCGCCACGTCCTCTTGCGTAAGCGTATCTTCCAAAGTGCGCTCGGGCGTA
>CAZRAS010000071.1:0-5571 GCA_964598045.1 uncultured Clostridia bacterium
CAGGTGGTGATCGGTTCGTGTACGAACGGACATTATAAAGACCTTGCGGAAGCGGCGGAGATTTTGCGCGGCAGAAAGGTTGCCAAAGGCGTACGCGCGATTATCATTCCGGCGACGCAGGACATTTATTTAAAAGCGGTTGAAAACGGATTGGTAAAAATTTTCATCGAGGCCGGTTGTATTTTCTCGACGCCCACGTGCGGACCTTGTCTCGGCGGTTACATGGGAATTCTTGCCGCAGGAGAACGCGCGGTTTCGACGACCAATCGAAATTTTGTCGGGCGAATGGGACATGTGGATTCGGAAGTGTATTTGGCTTCTCCCGCCGTGGCGGCGGCGAGCGCGGTGATGGGCAAGATTGCGCATCCCGACAGTATTTGAGGTGGTGTATGAAAAAGCAAGGGAAAGTTTTGAAATACGGCGATAACGTTGACACCGACGTGATCATTCCTGCTCGGTATCTCAATACGAGTGACAAAAAGGAACTTGCGTCTCATTGTATGGAGGACATCGACAAAGAGTTTGTCCGTAAGGTGCAGACAGGGGATATTATGGTGGCAGGATACAATTTCGGGTGCGGTTCTTCGAGGGAACATGCGCCCATAGCCATTAAGGAAAGCGGCATATCTCTCGTGATCGCGAAGAGTTTTGCTCGTATTTTTTATCGAAACGCGATCAATATCGGACTTGCGATTTTGGAGTGCGGCGAGGCGGTGGACGGTATTTCGGAAGGAGACTGCGTGGAGGCGGATTTCGACAGCGGCGTCATTTACAATCGTACGACGAACGAGCGTTTTCAGGCGCAACCCTTCCCCGAATTTATTCAAAAATTGTTGAAAGCGGGCGGCTTGGTCGCGGCGATTCAAAAGGGTGAACTTACGTCAAATTGACGGAAGTGTATACCGTGTACGAGGTGAATATGAAAAAATATAAAATCGGTTTATTAAAAGGGGACGGAATCGGTCCAGAAATCGTGGAAAGTGCCGTTCGCGTTCTGGAGGCGGTGGGGAAGAAATTCGAGATCGAATTCGATTTCACGCCTTACTTAATCGGCGGCGCGGCGATCGACGCTTGCGGAGAACCTCTTCCCGAGGAAACGGTGGAAGGGTGTTTACATTCGGACAGCGTATTGCTCGGTGCGGTGGGCGGTCCGAAATGGGACGCACTCCCCGGAAATCTTCGTCCCGAGAAGGCGCTTCTCGGCATTCGTTCGGCTATGGGATTGTTTACCAACCTTCGTCCGGCAAAGCTCTATCCTGCCTTGAAGGGGGAATGTCCTTTGCGGGAGGATATCGTTGAAAACGGCTTCGATATCATGATCGTGCGCGAGTTGACGGGCGGAATCTACTTCGGAGAGCGCGGCTATCGCGAGGGAAAATACGGCGAAGAGGCGTACGACACCGAGGCGTACAGCCGCATGGAAATCGAACGCATCGCACGCGTGGCGTTTGAAACGGCGAGAAAACGCAGAAAGAAACTCACCAGTATTGATAAGGCGAACGTGTTGGAAACGTCCAGACTTTGGAGAAAGATCGTTCACGAGCTCGCAAACGACTATCCCGACGTCGAGGTGACGGATATGCTTGTCGATAACGCGGCGATGCAGCTCGTCCGTAACCCGTCGCAGTTTGACGTTATCGTGACAAGCAATATGTTCGGAGATATTCTTTCCGACGAGGCGTCGCAAATCACGGGCTCTATCGGTATGATTCCGTCTGCTTCCATGAACGAGGGAAAGCGCGGATTGTACGAACCCATTCACGGTTCGGCGCCCGATATAGCAGGACAGAACAAGGCGAATCCCATTGCAACGATTTTATCTGCGGCAATGATGCTTTTATATGCTTTCGACGAATGCGAGGGAAGCGAAGCGATCGTGAACGCCGTGGATCGTGTGCTTGCGGCGGGATACCGTACGGCGGATTTGGCACACGGTGCATCGGCGCTCACTTGTACGGAAATGGCGGATAAGATTATAGAGGCGCTGTGATGAAGTGTGAATTGCAAAAACTGTATCGACGTCTGTGTGCTTGTGCGGTATTTCGCGGCGTGTTGTCGGAGCCTGTTTTTTTGCATTTTGCGAAGTATTGTAAGGCGGAAAATTTTTTGGAAAAACTCAACGCCTACACCGATTTTACGGCGGAGGTTTACGGTAAGGGCGGCAATTTGACCGAACTTGTCAAAGAAATCGTCTTTGCGGACGAGAACGTGTACGTCAAAGGGGTGGCTCGCGGCGAAAAACTGTCCAAAAATATTTTGGACAGTGCGAGAAGAGAATTGTTCGACCTATCCGATTTTGCTGCGTTGCGGAGTGAGGATTTTGCCGTCGATATGGAAATTCCCTTGAAAGAACTACCTATATTTGACTCGGTGAATACACACCTGGGTGCCCTGTATGAAGAAAGATTGAGCAATATTCAAAAGTATGGCTACGGGATTTTCTCTTCTTCGTCCATGTTCCGGCTTGCGGATGACAGACATATCGAGGCGATTGCCAGTGCGGATAAGACGACGCTTTCCCGATTTGTGGGATATGAGGAAGAACGGCGACAAGTTATTGAAAATACGAAGGCATTTTTGGAAAATCGACCTGCAGCCAACGTTTTGCTTTGCGGAGATGCGGGTGCAGGGAAGTCCTCCACGGTGAAGGCGGTGACGAACGCCTTTTTCGGGGAGGGCTTGAGACTCATCGAGTTGAGAAAGGATCAGCTTCGTTACCTGCCCGAAGTGATGGCGAAAGTGAACGGCAATCCTTTGAAATTTATCATTTTCATCGACGATCTGTCTTTTAATCAGAACGACGACGATTTCAGTATGCTCAAAGCAGCGTTAGAAGGTTCGGCAAGTGCAATGGCGGACAATGCCGTGATTTACGCGACAAGCAATCGCCGCCATATCATCAAGGAGAGTTTCTCCGATCGTGAGGGGGACGACGTGCATAGAAACGATACGTTGCAAGAAACGTTGTCGCTGTCCGAGCGATTCGGATTGACGGTGTTGTTTTCCAAACCGAACAAGGCGCTGTATTTGAAGATCGTCAAAGAGCTTGCTCGGCGTTTTGAAATTCCCATGGAGGAAGAGGAGCTTGAAATTCAGGCGGAAGCTTTTGCGCTCCGCAAAGGAAATCGTTCCGCTCGTTGTGCGGAACAGTTTATCAACAGTTTGCTATAAAATAAACTACCATGTATTTGATGAAATAGAATAAAGAGGTAAAAATGCTTACAATCGACAACGTATATAAAGCCAATCGAGTCTTAAAAAACGTCGTAAGAAAAACGGACGTCATCTATGCACCCAAGCTTTGCTCGGGGTGCGATCTGTATTTAAAAACGGAAAACTTGCAGATTACCGGTTCCTTTAAGGTTCGCGGTGCCTATTATAAGATGAGTAAACTCACACCCGAAGAGAAAGCGAGAGGGGTGATCGCCTGTTCGGCAGGCAACCATGCGCAGGGTGTGGCGCTTGCGGCGAAAGAAAACGGAATAAAGGCGATCATCTGTCTGCCCGACGGTGCACCCATTTCCAAAGTGGAGGCCACCAAAAGTTACGGTGCGGAGGTTTGCCTTGTGGAAGGGGTATACGACGATGCCTATCAAAAGGCGTTGCAGCTTCGCGACGAGAAAGGGTACACTTTCATTCATCCCTTCAACGACGAGGACGTGATTGCCGGACAGGGGACCATCGGATTGGAACTTTTGGAAGATTTGCCCGATATGGATGCCGTGCTCGTGCCGATCGGCGGTGGCGGATTGATTTCGGGGATTGCGTATACGTTGAAAACGCTCAATCCGCACGTAAAAGTATACGGTGTGCAGGCAACGGGCGCACCTTCGATGAAAAATTCCGTGGAACACGGGGAGGTGGAAGAGCTTGCCTCCGTTTCCACGATTGCGGACGGGATAGCCGTGCGGAAACCGGGGGATTTGACCTACGATTTCTGTAATCGATACGTAGACGAAATCGTGACGGTGACGGACGATGAAATTTCGGCGGCAATTCTCGCGTTGATGGAAAAACATAAATTGGTGACGGAAGGTGCAGGTGCCGTGGCGGTTGCGGCGGCGATGTTTAACAAGGTGGACCTTCAAGGGAAAAAGGCTGTATGCGTGCTCTCGGGCGGCAACATCGACGTGACGATTTTATCTCGCGTCATCAAGCGAGGTCTTTTGATGTCGGGCAGAAGTTGTCAACTGGTGATCGAGTTGATGGACAAACCCGGACAGCTCAAACACGTATCTCGAATCATTGCCGACCTCGGCGGCAACGTTACGGGGGTATTGCACGAACGTTCCAGCGAGGGGTCGGACGTCAACGGATGCTATCTTCGAATGGAGTTGGAAACGAGAAATCACGAGCATATTGCGCAGATTAAGCAAGCGCTTGTGGATTTTGGATTTACGTTATTATAAGGAGAAAAAATATGGCGGAGATTATCAAGATTGCAACGGAAAAGGCACCTGCGGCGATCGGACCGTATTCGCAGGCGATTGTCATCAAAGACATGGTATATACGTCCGGACAAATTCCCATCAATCCTGCAAGCGGAAACGTGGAAGGGGTGACGATTGAAGAACAAGCGGAACAGGTGATGAAAAACCTCGGCGAAGTGTTGAAGGCGGCAGGCAGTTCCTTTGAAAAGGCAATCAAAACGACTTGTTTTTTGGCGGATATGAACGACTTTGCGGCATTTAACGGGGTGTACGCGAAGTACTTTACGACAAATCCTGCAAGGAGCTGTGTGGCGGTGAAAATGTTGCCGAAGGGCGTGCTTGTGGAAGTGGAAGTGATTGCGACGTTATAAAATCGAAAAGATTGAAACATACTGTGGAAGCGGATATTATAAGACAATGGCACGTAACGTGTAAGGCGGAGTTTCGACGTGGAGAAGGATACGTTGACGCTTATGTAAATAAGGTCGACGAGGCGAAAAGAGGTCCCTTCATTCTCGAAACGGACGTCGGCGTTTGCCAAACGAGATTGTGGATTGTCTTTATAAAATATCCGCTTCATTTTGTTTACATTTTCGAGAAAATATGCTATAATTAAACAAATGTTTGGAGAATTTTCTTTCGTTGACGGGATAGAGGATTTCCGAAGGAGTGGTTATGGAATTCAAATTGCATGCCCCTTTTGCCCCTACGGGGGATCAACCGCAGGCAATCGACAAATTAACGGAAGGGGTGCTTGACGGTATTCGTACGCAAGTGCTTGTAGGCGTTACGGGAAGCGGTAAGACGTTCACCATGGCAAACGTCATTAAAAACGTCAACAAACCCACCCTCGTCATCGCGCATAATAAGACGCTCGCGGCTCAGCTTTGCAATGAATTTCGTGAATTTTTTCCGGAAAATCGCGTGGAATATTTTGTGTCCTATTACGATTATTATCAGCCTGAGAGTTACATCCCCACGACGGATACGTATATCGAGAAGGATTTGAGCATGAACGACGAGATCGATAAGCTGCGAAACAGTGCGACCGGCTCGTTGATGGAACGAGAGGATGTAATCGTGGTGTCGTCGGTGTCTTGTATTTACGGACTTGGCGCGCCCGAAGAATATTTTCGTCTTT
>CAZRAS010000072.1:0-5353 GCA_964598045.1 uncultured Clostridia bacterium
CCGTACCTAATTTTCTGATCATTTCGTCTACCGAAGGTTCGTTAATCATATTGTTTACACTCCTTTTTCTGTGTTTTCTTTCTAAAATGTATTATTTCTTACCGTCGAGGATGTCCTCTACTTCCGCAATCGCGGTGTCAAGATCGTCGTTGACGATATAGTAATCGTATTTGTCCCGTTGCGCAAGTTCATATTCCAGCCTCGCCAAACGAATTTTGAGGGATTCTTCGTCTTCGGATCCGCGTCCGATCAAACGGCGTTTCAGCTCTTCCACCGACGGGGGGGCAATCATGACCAACACCAACTCGGGGAATTCCTTTTTCACGTTGAGAGAACCCACCACGTCGATTTCCAAAATAATCGACTTCGTTTTCAAAGTTTCCTCGACAAAAGAACGAGGTGTCCCGTAATAATTTCCGAAATGTTCGTCATATTCCAGAAAATCTTTTTCCTCGATGCGGCGCTTAAATTCTTCTTGGGATATAAAGAAATAATGTTTGCCGTCTATCTCTCCTTTGCGAGGTTGGCGTGTCGTGCAGGAAACGGATTCCACCACATCGTCGCGTTTGTCGATAATCGTCTTTACAATCGTGCCTTTTCCCACGCCTGCGGGACCGGACACTGCCATCAATATGTGTTTCATAATTACTCCAGATTTTGTACTTGTTCGCGAATTTTTTCAATCTCGTTTTTGAGCGCAAGCCCTGCTCTCGTAATCGCCACGTCGTTGCTCTTGGAACAGGTGGTGTTCGCTTCGCGATTGAACTCCTGCACCAAAAAATCCAATTTTCTGCCAACAATCCCCTCTTTGGCAATACTTCTGAACTGTTCGATATGCGAACGCAATCTCGTCAACTCCTCGTCGATGTTACTCTTGTCCGTAAAGACGGCAACTTCCGTCAAGATTCGCCCCTCGTCCATCGTCGCGTTTGCAAGATATTCTTTCACCTTCGCCGTCAGCTTTTCACGATATTCCGCCGCCACGAGAGGAGCTCGTTCGGAAATTTCTTTCACAAGCCCTTCGATGACGTCCACGCGCCGCAACATATCCGCCTTCAGTTTTTCCCCTTCGACGAGCCGCATTTCATTGAGCTTATCGAGTGCGGCATTCAACGCGATGTCCAGTCCTTTCGTCATTTCCTCGTCTAAGGACAAGCCGTCCTCCTGTTTGAGCACTTCCGGATAACGAAGAACGGAAGAAATCGTGACGTCGTTTTCGATATCGGGAAACGCCTCTTGCAACGCTCTTGCCGCAGCCACGTAGGAAGCCGCCAAATTCAAATCGGCGGTAAGCGTCGTATTCCGTTCGCGCTTGTCTTTCAAAGAAATATAGAGATCGCAATGACCGCGCGTAAGTTTTTTGCGAACGGTCGTACGAACGACGTCTTCATACGCCGCAAAAACGCGAGGCGCTTTGACGGAGACGTCCAGATAACGGTTGTTCACCGTCTTAATTTCGCAGACGATTTCCAAACCGCCTTCTGCATATTCGCCTTTTCCGTAACCCGTCATACTGAGCATGGAATTTTTCCTCGTCTTGTATCGTATTTTTTCGTATCATCTGCAATACTGCATAAAACTGATAATATCATTATAGCAAAATTTTCAAAGAATTTCAAGTAGTATTGCCCACTTTTCTCCTCTTTTTTATAAAAAAGAGAGAAAAACGCCCGTTGGGGCGTTTTTCAAAAACATTTTTTCACAACGTATTCTTTTACAGCATAGCTTGAAAGGTTTGCTCGTCAATAATCTTAATTCCGATTTTTTGCGCCTTTTGAAGCTTGCTCCCTGCCTCGTCGCCCGCCACGACCAACGTCGTTTTTGCCGTCACCGACGATTGACAAACGCCGCCGCGCTCTTCGATGAGCTTTTGCGCCTCGCTACGTTTGAAGGAATGCAACGTACCCGTCAACACGACGGATTCGCCCGAAAATATTCCCTCTTTCTTTTCTTCCGACCACGTGGGCGAAACGCCCGTTTCCGTCAACGCATCCAGCTGCGCCAAGTTATCTTCGTCCGTAAAGTACGCCAAAATCGTATTCGCCGTAATCTCCCCGACGTTGTCGAGCAAGAGCAACTCGTCGAAAGTCGCCTTTCTCAAATTGTCCGTCGTTTTGAATCGCGTCGCCAAGTCTTTCGCCGCCACCCTGCCTACGCCCTCGATGCCGATCGCATAGATAAACGCATCCATGGTAGGGGTCTTACTCTTTTTTATTGCCGTCAGAAGGTTGGCAATCTTTTTATCCTTGAAGCCTTCCAATTCGCCGAGATCTTCCGCCGTCAACCGATACAGATCCGCAAAACTTTTCACCTTTCCTTTTTCCACAAGCTGCAACGCCGTGCTATCCGAAAATCCGTCAATGTTCATGGCGTTTTTGCTTGCATAATGATCGAGCATCGCCACAATGCGAGGGACGCAATCCCGATTCGGACAGAACAAATGCGCGCCCACTTCCCGTAAAGGGGTGCCGCAAGCCGGACACACCGTCGGTTTCTCCACCGCTTGACTGCACGCGAAATGCTCCGTTGCCCCCAAAATTTCGGGAATGACTTCATTCGATCTTCTCACAAGCACACGAGAGCCTATCTTTACGTCCTTCCTCAAAATATCGCCGTAATTATTGAGAGTCGCCCTCGACACGGTGACGCCGCCGAGCTCTACCGGTTCGAGAAGTGCAAGGGGGGTAAGTTTTCCCGTTCTGCCTACCTGCCAGTTCACGCCTTTCAAAATCGTGGTCACTTCTTCCGCCTCGAACTTGTACGCCATCGCCCAACGAGGGAACTTATCCGTAAAACCGAGTTCCTCTCGAAGTACCGCGTCGTCCACCTTAATTACCGCCCCGTCCGTCAACACGTCGATGTTTCGACGTTCGATCTCGATTTCCGCAATCGCGCTTTTCACTTCCTCTCCCGTCTTGCATACTTTGAAATAAGGGAACACCTTAAATCCTTCTTTTATGAGAAATTCGTGTGCGTTCGTTTGAGACATGGGTGCCTCGTCCGAAGTATAATTGACGTCGTAGAAGTAAATATCCGGTTGGCGAAGCCGCGTAACTTTCGGATCGAGGTTACGAATCGCCCCTGCCGCCGCGTTTCGCGCGTTTTTGAGGGGTTCCGCCGCACTTTCGTTATATTTATCGAGCACGGAAAGACGAATAACCGCTTCCCCGCGGACTTCCAAGGTACCCATGTACGAGATGACAAGCGGAAAGGACTTAATCGTAAGCACTTGTGCAGTCACGTCTTCGCCGACGACGCCGTTCCCGCGCGTGGTTGCTCGAACAAATTTTCCTTCCTCGTACGTGAGACAGACGGTAAGTCCGTCAAACTTATATTCCACCGTATATTCGGGGAGACGTCCTGCCAGTTTTTCCACGCGAGTCAAAAAACCGTCTAACTCCGTTTCCGACGTGGATTTATCCAAGCTGAACAATCTTGCAATATGCGCGTGCTTTTCAAATCCCTTGACGGGCTCTCCGCCGACACGACGGGTGGGGCTGTCCGGATACACCTCTCCGCTTTCCTCTTCCAGACGACGAAGCTCGTCGTACAAGAGGTCGTATTCCTTGTCGGACACCGTAGGCGCATCGAGGACGTAATATTCATACGCCCATTTATTGAGGATGTCCACCAGTTCTCTCTGTCTGTTCATATTTTCACCTATACCACCGTCAAAGGCGCGATCGTGGCGGACAGCTGCTTAATGCCTATTCCCTCGAACGCAACGTTCAAAATCATATTGCTCCCCACGCCTCGCACGGAAATGATCGTTCCCGCACCGAATTTCGGGTGATGTACTTTCACGCCTTCGCGGAACACGGACAAATCTTTGCCGCCTGCCGTAGGTTTTCCTGTCTTTTGCGAGCCGCCGTACGTAAAGCTGCCGCTATTTTTCGTCGATTGCGTGCCGTACGAGCTACCGTAACTCGAACTTCCGTAGTTTGAACCGCCGTTCCACGCCGAACGAGTCACGGCTGAATTCCCGCGCGAAGGATCGCGATAGGATTGATAGCCGCCGCCAAAGCTCGTTTTTCTACCTTCATATTCGTCATTCGACGCATACCTGCCCACACCGTATGCACTGTTTCCATACGTATCGGGATCATCCCAATCCGAATATTCTCGCGGCATAAACCGAGTTTCTTTGGGCAAGTCCAACGCAGAGGACAGTTCTTTTAGGAATCGCGAACGAGCCGTCGGCTCTCGTTTCCCGTACAGATAACGGCTCTTGGAACGGGTCATATACAAACGTTCTCTCGCACGCGTGATTGCCACGTACATCAAACGACGCTCCTCTTCCATTTCGTCATCGTGACCGACGGAACGGGAAATGGGCAAAACGTTCTCTTCCAAACCGCAAATAAACACGCACTTAAATTCCAGCCCCTTCACAGAATGTACCGTGGCGAGCGTCACGTAATTGCCGTCATCCATCTCATCCGTATCCGAAGAAAGAGTGACCTGATTGAGATAGTCGGTGAGCGTCGCCTCCGGATTGAGCTTGGAATACTCCTCGACGGAGTTTACGAATTCGTCGATATTCGCACGTTTGTTGATACTCTCATCCGAATCATCCGCATACGCTTCCTTCATTTTGGTGTCTTCGACGATCTCTTTCACCAACTCGTTGACGGGCATTCCCTGGCTGTCCACGATCCATTTTTTGATCGAATCGCGAAAAGAAAGGAGTTTTTGCAAGGTTGCCCCCTTAAACCCGATTTCATCGAGATCGAGTAATGCGTCGTAGATCGAGCACTCATTCTCGTAGGCGTAATTTTGCAACGTTTCCACCGTTTTCGCGCCGATACCGCGTTTGGGGAAGTTGATAATTCGTGTCGCCGCCTCGCTGTCAAAAGGATTGTTGACAATACGCAAATAAGCAAGCATTTCCTTGATTTCCTTACGCTCGAAGAACTTGAAACCACCAAATACTTTATAGGGAATCCCGTCCCCCGTAAACTCTTGTTCGAAGGAACGAGTAAGGGCGTTAAGTCTCATCAAAATGGCAAAATCCGAATAGCGATACCCCTGGCGAAGCAAACCTGCGATTGTCTGCGCGATATAGCGCGCTTCGCCGCTTTCTTCCTCCGACTCGAACACTTTTGCAGGTGCCCCCTCGCCATTTTCCGTCCAAAGCGTTTTATCCTTTCTTCTTCCGTTATTTTGAATGACGAGGTTGGCAAGTTTAAGAATATTTTTCGTCGAGCGATAGTTGCGTTCCAGCTTAAATACGTGCGCACCCTTGAAATCCTTTTCAAAGTGCAAAATATTTTCGATTTTCGCCCCTCGCCAGCCATAGATGGACTGATCGTCGTCGCCGACCACGAACAAATTCCCGTGCATGGATGCAAGC
>CAZRAS010000073.1:0-5034 GCA_964598045.1 uncultured Clostridia bacterium
GATTCTGTATAAGCACGGCTGTTTGACCCGTTGAGAGAATTCGTGACGGCTATACGAATGGATGCACAGCCTCGGCATTTCATCACCGAGGCATAATACGGAGATTTGAAAGCGAGGTAATTACAATGAGGATTGCGCTATCTTCAGCACCGGTAAAGAACCGAAATATCGAGTTTACTATACAGGCAATGATCGACGCCATGAATAAAGTCGACGGACAAGCGGATGTGATTCTCTTTGGAGAGTCCGTTCTGCAAGGTTTCGATAGTCTCTGTTGGGAGTATGAAAGGGATAAGCATATGGCTGTTGCATTAACAGACGCTCCGATTCGGCGAATGCGTGAAGCTGCAAAGCAATACGGTATTGCGGTGTCTTTCGGCTTTATTGAGCGCATAGACGAGCGTCTGTACAGCAGTCAGATTTTTATTGGCGCTGACGGCGAGATTGTAACCGTGTTTCACAGGGTAAGTGTCGGCTGGAAAGAGGTTAGTAAGACGGACGATCATTACCAAGAGGGGGGACATTTTGAGAAATTCTGCTATGGTGGGAAGTCTTTCGCTATCGGTTTATGCGGAGATCTCTGGACGGATGGCAGACCGGAGGAAATGAAAGAACTAAATGCCGATGTGATTTTATGGCCGGTTTGGTGTGACTACAAAGCTGATGAATGGAATAACGGTATTAAGTACGAATATGCAGAGCAAGCAGCTCTGTGCGGTGACTGCGTTCTTCTCGTCAATCCCTATTGCGCGGATGCGGAAGAAACCGATGTTGCCTCGGGCGGTGCGGCTTGGTTCCAATGCGGTGGCATTGCAGCGGATATGCCTGTCGGCAACAGTGGAACCATCGTTGCGGAAATTTGAGAATGGAAATCAAGCAATACACCAAAGCACGAATCCCCGCATTTACCGATCGCTGTTTTTGCTTATATGGACGTCAAGGTAGTTAGTGAGGCAAATAAGCGTAAATTATTTTTTGAATTTTATTGCAAAAAAGTATTGACAAGTACACTTTATTGTGTTATAATATTATCAAGATTAAATCTCAATAAGGAGAAAAATTATGTTGAAAGTATATCAATGCGAAAAATGTAAAAAAGTTATTCTTTCCAAGGAAGAATTGAAGTTGGACGGCTGGGTAGAGCTTGTGGCAGGCAGCACGGATGCAGCCCAAGAAAAGCACGTGCCCGTAGTGACCCGAGAAAACGGGGAAGTGAAAGTGGACGTGGGGAGTGTAGCGCATCCCATGACGGCGGAACATCTGATCGAATGGGTGGCTTTGGAAACGGAAAAAGGATATCAAATGGTGTATTTGAATGCAAACGAGGCACCCAAGTGTGCGTTCAAGCTTGTGGACGGCGATAAAGCGGTGGCTGTGTACGCCTATTGCAATTTGCACGGTCTTTGGAAAAATTAATAGATACGCGGAGTGACGCAAAAGGGGAAGAAGGTATGATAGAAAAGGAAGCAATGTATAAAATTCCCTACGGATTGTTTATGTTGACGACGACGGACGGAAAAAGACAAAATGGTTGTATCGTCAATACGGTGTCGATGCTCACGGAGGATCCGAAACGTCTCGTCGTGTTTGTGAATAAGGCGAACTATTCCGAAGAGTTGTTAAAAAAGAATAAAATTTTCAACGTTTCCGTGTTGAGCGAAAGCGTTCCGTTTGAGATATTTAAACGGTTCGGCTTTCAATCCGGACGCGACGTAGATAAATTTGAAGGGGGTAGGTATGAGACGAGTGAAAACGGATTGTACTATTTGCCTGAATGCGCCAATGCGTTTATGAGTGCGAAAGTGGTGGATTCGTACGATTACGGTACGCATACCCTTTTTGTCGCGGAAGTGACGGAGGCAAAAAAACTTTCCGACGAGGCTTCTGTGACGTACGAGTATTATCAAAGCCACATTAAACCCAAGACTCGAGAGGATAAGCAGGAAGAAAAGAGGGGCAAAGGGAAATGGGTGTGTAAGGTGTGCGGATACGTTTACGAAGGAGACGAACTTCCCGAAGATTTTATCTGTCCTTGGTGTAAGCATCCTGCGGAAGATTTCGAACGGGTGAATTGAAAAGAAGTATACGATAAGCAAGCGTAAACGTGGGACGAATCGGCTGAGAATATGACGAACGGTAAGCCGAAAACAGGTCGCATTTTAAAAATTTTTTTCTGTGAAAATTTGGAAAACCTTCAATTTTTTGCTTGACAAATTTGAGAGAAATTTGTTAGAATATCTGCATCAATGCGCAACAAAAAGTGTGTAAGTCCGATTGATTTGGGCTTGCACGCTTTTTTTGTGTTTTAAGGAGAAAGTATGGAAAATATCAAAGAAAACAAAATGGCAACCGAGCCGCTAAAAACGCTCTTTTGGAAGATGGGGCTCCCTATGATGGTCTCCATGATTTTGCAGGCGTTATACAACGTCGTGGACAGTATATTCGTCGCCAATATGGAGGAAATCGGGGATATCGCCAACGAAGCGTTGACGTATGCGTTCCCCGTACAGATTTTGATTATTGCGATAGGAGTCGGAACGGGCGTCGGCTTAAATGCACTTCTTTCCAAAAGTTTGGGAGAAAAAAATCGAGAAAAAGTCAATCAAGTGGCGGGCAACGGCATCTTTTTGTCGCTGGTGATTTACGCGGCGTTTTTATTGTTTGGACTTTTTGGTTCTAAGTGGTTTATTTCTCTTTTTACGACGAATACGCAGGTCATCGAAATGGGGACGGAATATTTGACGATTTGTTCTTCCTTGTCTCTTGGGGCAATCGGATTTACGATTTATGAACGATTTTTGCAAGCCACCGGTAAAACGTCCTATTCGACGATTGCGCAAATTTCCGGAGCGGTCGTCAATATCGTGTTTGACTACGTATTCATTTTCCCTATGAATATGGGTGTGGGCGGTGCTGCTTGGGCAACGGTGTTGGGACAATTCGTTTCTATGGGCGTTGCTATGCTGTTGCATTATACGAAAAATAAAGAAATCAGCGGAGATTTGAAATACGTACGTCCTAAGAAAGAGATTATTAAAGGGATTTATTCCATCGGCGTTTCCGCTGCGCTGATGCAAGGGTTGTTGTCTGTCATGATGGCAGGTATGAATGGAATTTTAGGCTCGGCAAACGCAGATTCGACCGTATTGGTCGGGGCGTTCGGAATCTACTATAAGATTCAACAGATCGCTTTATTTTCCTGTTTCGGGCTTTCCAACACGATTATCACCATTCTTTCCTTCAATTACGGCATGAAGGATAAACAACGTTCGATGGATTGTATCCGATACGGTGTGCTCGATACGTTGGTGGTGACGGTGGCCATTACGATCTTATTTGAAATTATCGCCAGACCGTTGGCACAATTGTTCTCTCTTTCGGGCGGCTCCACTGCGGAGTTGATTGACGTGTGTGAAAGAGCAACGAGAATTGCCTCCGTCGGGTACGTTTTTATGGGCTTTACGGTTGCCGTACAAGGGGTACTTCAAGCCTTGCGTTTCGGGGGAAAACCCTTTTTGACGGCACTTTGCAGACTTGTGATTTTCGTGTTTCCCGTGGCGTATTTGTTTACGCTTTCTTCAAACGTTCTGGAAATCGTTTGGTGGACCTTTCCTATTGCGGAATTTGTCACGGCGATCATTTCCTTCTTTATTTTGAAAAACGTCGTCGAGACAAAAATTCAAACTTTGCCGTAAGAGTCTATGGCGATCGTGCTCTCCAAGTACGGAGAAAAGGGAAAAGCCATGTGTAAATTTGCTTTGCGGGAGAATAGAAAAAACGCTTCGACAAAAGAAGACGAACTTCGCCGAAACTCCTTCTTTCGCGTGGTAAATTTTTGTAAAAAGGTTTAAAAAGAGTGAAAAAAAGCTTGACATAACCTTCGTTACCTGTTATAATAACGGAGTAAAAAGAAATGCGTTGGCAAAGGATGGTGAATTGAGAATGTCTACGGTTAGAGTCGGAGAAAACGAAAACGTGGAAAGCGCGCTTCGTCGTTTTAAGAGAAAATGCTCTAGAGATGGTATCCTCGGCGATCTTAGAAAGAAGGAATTCTATGAAAAACCTTCCGTAAGAAAGAAGAAGAAGTCGGAAGCCGCTCGTAAGAGAAGCAGAAACTAAAAGCACAAAAGAACTCACAGATAGGTGAGTTCTTTTTGTTTATAGCGCGAAAGATGTCAAAACAATAAAAAAAGAGGTGGAGTATGTCAAATGAAAGCGGTCGCACTTTGCGTGAAGAAGCACGGCTGGCAAAACGCCGTATAAAGAGTGGTTTTTGGAAAGAATGCGAAGAGGATATTTTCGTCAAAAAGGAAAAAGCAAGGGAGCAGGGGCTTAACGAAAGCAAAGTCGGTCGGTATTTCAAGACGCAGGTGGAGGCACAGATCGAGGGAAGAAAGGAAGATGAATTCTATCTGAAAGTCAAGGAAATGCTCCTTTGCGAAGGAGAAGTGAGCGATGCCATCGGCCGATTGACGGATCATGCCTATTTCGACACGCTCACCTACGAGGAAAAACAACGATATACGCTGAGCCTGAGCGAACGATATCTGCGTGCGTTGGAACGGTTTCGTCGCGAATACGAGTTTGAGTCGTTGACGAGGCATGCTTAAAAAAAAGAAAAGGAGTTGGGGAAGTTCGAAAATATGCTTTTCGGACTTCTCCCTATTTTTCCGCGAATTTAGCCCCCGAGAGAGCTTGCAAAACGACGGCGGTTGTGGTATAATATTCCCGTTATGATACAGATGAATGAAATCCTTGATAAACTTAATGAAGAACAGATTCGACCCGTGATGCAGACGGAGGGCCCCGTCCTTGTGTTGGCAGGGGCAGGGAGCGGCAAGACGCGCGTGCTCACCTCCCGTATCGCACACCTCGTCGAGGATATGGACGTGCCTGCCGAGGCAATCCTTGCCATCACTTTTACCAATAAAGCCGCAAACGAAATGAAGGAAAGACTTTCCTCCATCGTGGACGTTTCCCGTTCCTGGGTGTGTACCATTCACAGCATGTGCGTGCGTATTTTGCGTATGTTTC
>CAZRAS010000074.1:0-5023 GCA_964598045.1 uncultured Clostridia bacterium
ATATGAAAATTTAATTTAAGCAAAATAACTTACACACTTTGCTTGACATTCCCGGAGTTTACTCAAATGGAGCCTGCCGCGTATCGATACACGGCAGGCTCCATTTATGCATTTCCACTTTTTTATACGTATCTCCCTCGCAACGTCAACCGTTATTTCGTATCCTCTAAAACCTGAACGCTTGATGCCTGCCAGAAATACTTACCGCTGTATCCGCACATTTTCAACGCGTCCTTACCTTCCTCCTCAATCTCTTGTTTTAATTCTTTGATTATATCTTCAAAATTATTAATTGCCTTACTATCTAATACATTTCGATATAAGTCAAGATAAGTTTGGTACAGCTTCAACTCGCTTTCACACCATGCAACTTCACTTTCACACTCGACTTTATAACACTCATACATAACTTTTGCAATCTTTGCCTCTTTATATTCAATCATAATTATATCGCCGGAATCCCCGGTCGCAACTAACTTTACTACAATCATCCCATCAATATTATATACTGATTGATCATATTTAATTACTACTTCATAATCCCGTTCTCGCAGATTGTCACCGGCTTTACGAATATCCAGCAACGGCTTGGTTCCTGCGCAAGCTACGCTCAACAACAAACACATCATACAAGAGATGCAGACAGAAATGATTGATAAGATTTTTTTCATGAGTAAAACCTCCAAATTTATTTTGTATATTTATTATAACCTGTTTCAGGTTAAATGTCAACAACCTGAAACAGATTATTTTATAATATTTATAATTTTTTTAGAGGTGATTATGTATCAACGAATCAGAGATTTACGTGAAGACCACGATTTAACGCAAACACAAGTCGCAAAAATGCTAAATATGTCGCAGACCGGATACTCCAAATACGAAACGGGCGAAAACGATATTCCCACCGCAATTCTTATTCAACTTGCCCGATTTTACGACACAAGCATCGATTATCTTTTGGGTGAAACCAAAATCCCGAAACGTTATCCGCAATAGTCCCCTTACAAAATAATACTTGCCTTTTCCTATCCGCAATTTCAATCGATGCACCGAAAAACAGCAATCTATTCCTCAAAAACAGCGTACTGATATAAAACCGACTGCCAAAAGCAGTCGGTTTCCTTTTACCCCCTTTTCAATCGCTCGTTTTCTTCACGCAGACGAGAATTTTCCGTGCGAAGACGTTCGTTTTCCGCTTTTAACGCCTTGGAAAGCCGATCGTACAACGCGTTGATTTCATTCTCCAACCGATGCCGCAAAAAATCCCGATCAGGCAAAGCCCTCTTTCCCCTTTCCGACGTTTTTGCGGAGGGAACAGACTCGTTTAATCCCATCTCTTTGGCAAGCTCCCTCAGCTTTTCGGGCTGTTTTTTAAGGGTATTGCGATACTTATTCTGCAAACGCAACATCAATTTATCATCCCCCTTTGCAATATTAAAAATAGCACGACGAACGGACAATCCCTTGCTTTTCTCTGCCAAAATACTTTTCAACGCCTCATTCGTCTCTTCTGGGGTAAATTCGCGAATTTTTTCCACACTCAAATCGGAGCCGTCCAAAAGCTTGACGATGCGCTCGTCATGATTTTCATTTTTCATGAGCGTATAGTAGTAATTGCGTACACTCCCCTTTGCCCGTCCGTTCTCCAAGCCATAGGTGGCGAACAGATAAGTAAGCGTTTTCCCCTTTTTCTTCCCCTCTTGAATGAATTGCACCAAATTCTTCGCTTCCTCTTCCGTATACCCGTTGATTTTATTCATAATTCCACCTCCGTCTTTCCATAAAACAGACGCATGACACGCCATCAAAATTTTCAAAACGATCGCATCTTATCGCATACGGCAAAATCCGTTTACCGACACCGCACCGTGTCCTCGTCCGTTTAAGGATTGTTGACAAGATTATTCCCCCTTTCTTTGGTTTTATACTTTTTTCACAAAAAAAAGCATAGAATAGAATATGAAAATGTATTTTTTATCCTGTACCCCCTGCGAACTGACGCTGAACGGTATTTTCTTCGGCATCGTAGACAATTTCGAACGTTTCGCCGACGTCAATCTTTCCGATAAAATTTTCGCAAAATTCACGCCGCAAGCAGCACTCCCCGTCGGACTTTTTCTCACCGACGAACTCCTGACGAATCCACCCTTCTTTTGCGAAATCTATTTGCTTAAAGACAGCGTTGCCGTCTATATTAAAGAGTTTCCGCCCCTCGACGACCCCCTCGTACCCATCGTGCAAAAACGTTTCGACGAAAACCTCGTTACCGTCTTTCGTCAAGGGAGAATTTATCTGTCCTTACAAACGAGCGAAGGCTTTTTCCTCTCAACCCTGCCCCCTGCATTTTCCTTTTGCGAGCTCTCCTGCCACAGTGGTCTGTTCTTTATTCAAGCCGAAAAACAACTTGCCGTCTACACTCAAAGCGGAAAACGAGTATTTTTGGAAGAATTCGTCGAGTTTCAAATCGAAGACGACACGCTCACCGCAACCCTGCCCCTATCGGACAGTCTCCATCGAGTTGCCGAATGTAGTTGGATACTTAACAAAAACGGACTCACCCAAACGCAGTTTAACTTACGACAAAGCGTGGAACGCGCGGAAAACGAATTGCTCGTCTACGCATTTTTCGAAAGTATTTTAATCGGTGCACCCTATCGAGATTTTCTCGACGAGACTCTTCTTTCGCAAGCCGACGAATTGATTTCCTTTCTCGGCCCTTTCATCAGCGTAACACTCACCGACGATCCGTACACTTGCGGACTGGTAAAACCCAAGTCGGAAAGGATATTTGAAGTTGTATATTTTACAGTTACCATGAAAAATAACAAAATTTTCGATATAAAACAATGAAAATTTGATGAAATCACAAAAAACAACGCGGAACGCTTGACAGGAATGCGTTGTTTTTTTATAATAGAAGTGTTAAAATTATTTTACAAAAAGGAGAATAGAAAAAATGCAGAAGATCATTTGCAAGAAAGTTTACGACACGGAAACTTCCACCCTCATCAAGAAGGTTACTTGCGGTGAATTCGGTTGTCCTAAGGGTTACGAAGAAAGCCTCTACCAAACGGAAAGCGGCAATTTTTTCCTCTACACCAACGGCGGTGCGGAAAGCAAATATCCCCAGGAAAACATCACCAGAATCAGCGCAGCGAAGAAAGATATTTGGCTCAAAGAAAACGCATAAGTTTTCATGCGTTTGCGTACCCACGCAACGACAGTCTATATCGAATGCAAAGAAAAAAAGTCCAACCTCTTCGGTTGGACTTTTTCCTTATTCACTTACTTAATAATTATTAACAACGATGCTTTCGATGATAATAGGCTTTTTAGGCACTGCATAAGACACGGTGCTCTTCTTATTCTCAATAGGATCGTCTCCATTGACCGACTCCGTTACGGTTTCCGTAAACGAATCGTCTTCGTCCCCGTAATATTCATCGATATAATCTTCTAACGCATCCTCGAAATCTTCCAACGTTTCCTTGGAAGAATCCAACAAGGTTGCAAACGTGCAATATGCAGAATCCGCACTCGTCGTCTTCAAGGAAATATAGAAGAGGGAGGTTGCGCTGTTGTATTTATAATCTCTCCACGCGAGAGACCCGTCGTCCTTGCTCAAATATTCCACGCCAACCTGCGTATCCGTCGTCTTTGCCGTGTAATACATCGTCAGCGAACCGTACGTTTGACGGGTGAAACCGCTCGATACGTTGAAACTTGCGTCTTTGAATTCGCCTGCAAGGGTATAGAGTGCCTCTTCCCCGCTCTTTTCAGCCCATACGCTGACAGGGAAATTTTTCTTTCCTTCTACGAATGCGTAGTAATCTTTCGATTCCAAATCGCCGGCTTCCGTATAAGTGTAACCGCCCGTATACATTTTCTCGCCGTCCACGTAGTCATGCACGCAAAGCCCGTTATAATATTCGTTTTCCGCAAGCCAAAGGAAATGCTTCACCGTTCTGGGTGCAATGCGTCTGTCGAGTTCATAGCCCAGCTCGTACGTCTCACCGTTAAAGCTGATGGTCATGGTCACTTCGGGCGTATTCGTTTCGCAAGCGGTTGCCATCGCTACGCAGCCCGTCAAACTCGTCGCGACAAGCACGCCGCAAATCACTTTTTTCATCATATTTTTAGACATATTCTTTCTCCGTTATTTGAGTATTTTCTTGGAATTATCGTACGGATTACCCGATACTATATTATTATACCTTTTATTTTGATTTCCGTCAATCGCTTTTAGGGGCGTTTTTGCATTTTTTACCGAATTTACACAATGAAAACGTCTTTTTCTCTTATTTCTCGAGTCCTAAAATTTCGCGAAGCTGTTCAAGCGCCTGTTCGTACGTATTAAACTGCACCGAATAATCGCAAATTTCCGCGTTTTTCTTTTCAAAGTCGATTGCCATGATACGATTGATCTTATCTTCCATCGTCGATTTTTTCTGTAAAATCGCGTTCAAAATCGCCTTTTTCTGACGGTCGATATAAATGGTCGTCACGTTGGAAAAATGCGTTTTTAAGGACATGGCGCCGCAAATATCCATCGTGGTAAGCACGTGTTTTCCGCGTTTGAGAATGTCCTCGATATCCGATTTTTTCGAGCCGTATTCATGCCCTGCATACATGGTGGACTGGAATACCTCTCCGCTCTCTTTCATTTCGCGGAAATGTTCGACGGAAACGTAATTATACCAAGCGTTCTCCGCCACCGCAGTCGGATCCTTCGTCGTATAGCTGACCGGCTTTTCAAAGCCGTCGCACTCCTTCAAGATTTGCGTGGCGAGCTTGGATTTACCGCAACCCGAAGGTCCTACGAGCACGATGATTTGCGGTTCACTCATGACAGGCTGCACGTTTCGTTTCGAATAGCTGGCAGCAATGACTTCCACCACCTTCAAAAACTCGTCATAGGTGTTGACGGCGAGCATACCCGTACCCTCTTGATTCCAAGGACGGCGCATCAAAATAGGATATTGCGCGTTGGAATTGAGAATATTATGCAATCCGTCGTCAA
>CAZRAS010000075.1:0-5002 GCA_964598045.1 uncultured Clostridia bacterium
GGCGATTTAATGATTGTCGTTTCTCAAAGAGAACATATGATAGAAAAGGGTGAAGAGTAAGATATTGGATATATACATCACCGGGACAAGTACGTAGGAAAGGAATTTAACCGGATTGTCCAAAGGCACTTTCAAATATACGGCAATCATCGTCACAATTAAAACCGCAATCACGGAAATGACGGAAGACGTCAGCCAATAAGTAGGCTTCTTTTTGCGTCTTGCGTTGGGTTTATAGTTGATCACATAGAGAATTGCACAGGTCAAGAATGCGATGAAACCGAGCGCAAAACCGATGGCAGGGTAGTAAACGGGCACTTCCATATAATTGGTCAGGAAGAATACCAAAATACTTTCCGACGCGACGATGCAAAGCATAAGCATTGCCGCTTTGAAGAGGGTGGCGCCTACGTTGTACGTGCCGAAACGCTTTGTTTCCGAAGAGGTTGAATGGGCGGGGGTAACTTCCTTTTGTGTCGTTGTATAGGGAATGGCTCCAGTCGAGTACATGGTGATGCCGTCTTCGCGAGCACGTTCCAGTAAGGAACGATAGGGGTTATTTCCGCTATTTTGTCCGCTTTGGGGATAGGTACCCATTCCTGTGTTTTGTTGCATATTCATTGCCTGCTCTTCCAAGACCTGCCAACGAGCGGTCAAGCTTGCTTCACGCTGCATCAAAATATTTTCCCGTTCTTTAAGTTCCTGAAGACGAGCTTGATAGCCTGTATTCAACTCCATTGCCTTTTTCTGTGCTTCCATGGCGTCTTCGTTGGATTTGGCTTTTTCTTCTTCGAAATTCTTTTTATCCTTCTCCAATTCCGACTTCTGCGCATCGAAGGCTTTCATTTGCTCTTCGTATTCTGCACGATCTTTTTGAAGAGTCGTACGTTCCGACTCCAACTTTTTGAGGTTTTCGTTGTAATGCATTACTTGGGCGTTGTACGTGCTTAACTTATCCGCAAATTCAAACTGTTGCGCGGAAAGTGCGTTTTTGCGAGCGATAAATTCAAGTTGTTGCTGATTATATAAAGTCTGTCTTGCGGAGAATTCACGTTGCTGCTGTTGCAAAGAGGACTGATCGTCCGCCAATTTGCGTTTTTCTGCTGACAGCTGATTTTCCCGATCTTGTAAATCTTCCAATTGACGACGTACCTCTTCGGAGGAAGCGCTTGTTTCCGTTTGTTGATCTTCCAAGGAACGCTGTTTTTCTTCTACCATGTATTCCTGTCGGGTAAGATCGTACGTTTTTTTGTCGATTTGCTCGCGTTCTTCCTGTAGGGAATCTTTCAAGGCGTTGAGCGTTTGCTTTTCCGATTCTAATGCAATCTTCGCCTGTTCAAACGCTTCGTTGTCGGCACGGAGTGTATCGCGTTCCACTTCCAACGTCTGCATTCGATTTTCCAGCTCTGTGCGCTCGGTTTCTAATTCCGCACGTTTATTTTCCAATTCGATACGGTCGTTTTCCAGTTGCTTACGAGTTTCTTCCAAAGCTGCCTTTTCCGTTTCCCGCGATTGTGCGCTTTGTTGTTGAAGTGTCTCGGAGTTTTGCACCGATTCCAAACGCTCGTTGAGCTCGGTTTCCAGGGCGGTCAAACGGATTTCCTTTTCTTCCAACTCCTGCTTTAACCGTTCTGTTTGCAACGTTTGAGATTCCAGCTCTTGTTTTTCGCTTTCCAATCTTTCCTTTTGGGATTGAATTTGCGCCTGCTGGGCTTGTAATTCCAAACTATGGTTATAATATTCCGTCGTTTTGTTTTCTTGATCTTCGCGCAATGAACGAATGGTGTTTTCCTGCGTTGCGATGGCGGTGTTCAAAGAGGTGATGACCTGTTTCTTTTCATCCAACTCCGTTTGCATTGCGGCGAGATCGGCTTTTACAGCGTTTAATTCTTCTTCGTTTGCTTGGCTGACGGCGAGATTTTCTGCCTGTTCGGCAAGCGCCGCATTCTTTGCCTCGAGTTCGTAATTTTTCTCAATTAGGGAAGCGATGTCTGCCTGTTTGCTTTCGTTTAAGGATGCAAGTTCTGCATTTTTTTCCTGCAGGTTTGTCATTTCTTCTCGGATGGAAGAAAGACGTTCCTGTGCTACGGTCAATCTTTCGTTTTTGTCCGCACAAAGGTCTTTTGCTTCGTTTAACGCACGTTCCTGTGTGGAGAAGGTTTCCTGCAAAGTTTCCAAACGAGCTTTCAATTGCAAGATTTCCTCGGTTTTCGCTTGCAATTCGGCTTTTGCATTGCCTATTTCCTTTTCTTTTTCGGCGAGCTCCAATTCTTTTGCGTCGATCTCGCCTTGCTTCTCACTCAAGATACGCTGTTTTTCTTCCAACTGTGCCGATTGCGTATCGATCTTTTCCTTCAATTCGGTGATGTCCGATTTTTGAGAAGAGAGAGAGGAGCTTTGCGTGGAGAGGAGGGCACGTTCGCGTTGCAGCTCGTTTCTGAGGTTGTTCAAAGCGATTTTTTCCTCGTCTAAAGCTTGTTCGCGTGCGGAGAGTGCCGCTTTCAATTCGTTCAGCTCTTTTTGTTTTTCAGTGATGAACGAAAAGTCGTAATGTGCTTGTCCGTCCGAGATCAAACTGTCGATGATCGTTCTCGAATATTCCCATTCGGACAGATTTTGCTCGGTGACTCGTCGCCCTAAATCGGTGAGGGTAAAATATTTTCTTCTGCCCCCGTTGGAAAATTCCCCGTAATAAGACTTGACGTACTGTAACGATTCCAGTCGTTTGAGCGCACTGTAAAGAGTAGGCTGTTTTAAGGAATACATGCCGCCGCTTTTTTCTTCAATTTTGCTGATGATGTCATAGCCGTACTTATCCCCGTCGTATAAGCTGCGCAGGATAATCGTGTTAATGTGTCCGCGAATGAGGTCGGAGCTGATGTCAAAGCTCTGTTCTTCGCCGCCTGTAAGCGTATTCTCTTCTTCCAATACGCCGTCCTTCTCGCCCATATAGCTTCTCCTTCGATGATTTTTGTCTGACATAGTAGTACTTTGTCAGATATAAACAGAATATACAAAAGGGGAAAAATCGTCAGGAAATTCACGATTTTTTCGACTTTGCGTATTCTATATATAGTATTATATCACAAAAGGAAGCGGAAGTCAATATTCTATCGATAAAAAGATAAATAAAAGTAAAAAAACGGAAGATTTTTTTGTATTTTATCCGATTTTCATAAACGACGCATTGACATTCGAAGGGAAAAATGGTATACTGAAATTATGGATGCTTACGAATATATAGAAGAATTCAAAATAAGATGTTGCGACGTGGATTTCAAAGACGAAATGAAAATGTCTACGGCACTTTCGTTAATGCAGGAAGTGGCGAGTGGCAGTGCGGACGAACTGGGATTCGGGTATGAATACGTCAAGTCCAAAGGGGGTACGTTCGTCGTCAGTAATCTCTATTTGCAATGCAAGGCCCCCGTTCCTTTGGGAAAAAACATACGGGTAAAGACGTGGCCGAAGGTGCCTTCGCGCGTCACGTTCGGAAGGGAGTATCGATTCGAGGACGAGCAGGGACGTTCTTTTCTCGACGGAACGTCGAGATGGTGTTTAATCGATTTGGCAGACGGTAAAATTTTGCAGTCTAAGTTGATAGACAATCAGGATTACTCGACGTATAACACGAGGGAGTTGTTCGAGAATGTCAAGTGGAAAATTCCTGTTTTTCCCGTAGAACAAGGGGAACTTCGCTTTGTCTTGCACGTGGCAAATTCCGAATACGATCATAATATGCATATTAACAACGCTCGGTACGCGGATTATTGTTTGAACTGTTTTTCCGTGCAAGAGCTTTCGCGGATGCAACTTAAAAGTTTTGCGATTTCGTACATAAAACAATGCCGAGAGGGGGAAACTTTACGCTTTTATCGGTATAAAGAGAAAAACGGAAAATATTTTGTGCAAGGCTTGAACGAAAGGGATGCGCTTGTCGTTCAGGCGGCAATCGAATGGGAATAAGAGTATGCGAAAAAATGCGGTAAACAAGAAATTGCATGAGATCGCAGGCGGCGTATGCGCACCCGAGGGCTTTCGGGCTAACGGCGTAGCTTGCGGAATTTCCCGAGAGACGGGAAGAAAAGATCTGGCACTCGTCGTGGCGGATCGGCGTTGTCCTGCCGCTTGTGTGTTTTCTACGAGCTCTACGCAGAGCGTTACCGCGAAAATTTCTAAAAAACATCTCAAAAACGGAATCGCGCGTGCCATATTGATCAATAGCGGCACGGCAAATATCTTTTTGCCAAACGGAGAATGGATTGCGGAAAAGGTATGTCGTCTTTTGTCGAAAAATTCCACGATCGAAGTGAACGAGACGCTGCTCGCATCGACGGGCATTGTCGGGGGGAAGCTGACGATCGACTCCTTTGAAAGGGGGATTCCTCAACTCGTAAACGGGCTTTCCGATTCGGATGCGGGGAGTTTGGCGGCTGCGCAAGCGATTATGACGGTAGATAAAGACCCCAAACAGGCGGCGTTTGCGTTTGATTTGGGGGATTTTCCTTGTAAAATCGGAGTGATTTATAAGGGAACTGCGAGGGTTTGTCCGAATATGGCAACGATGCTGGCGGTGATGACTACGGACGTGAACATTTCTTCCCAAATGTTACAAAAGGCGTTGATTGCGGCGGTGAAAGACACCTTTAATATCATTTGTATCGACGGAATCTCTTCCCCGAACGACATGGTTTGCATTCTGGCGAACGGGAAAGCGGGAAATTATCAAATATTCTGCGAAGATTCCGAATACGAGAAATTCGTATATGCGTTGCGAGAGGCGTTAACCGAGGTATGCCGGCGCATCGTGAAAGAAGGAGCGGACGGGGCGCCCTTGTTCGTATGTAAGGTGGCCGGTGCGAAGTCTAAACAAATTGCTCGTACTCTTGCCAAGTATATGGTTTGCTCGTCGGCGTTTAAGTCCATGTTGCTCGAAGGGGAGATCGGCGCAACCGATTTGCTCTATCTCATCGATGGGGCAACGGATGAGGTGGATTACGGG
>CAZRAS010000076.1:0-4899 GCA_964598045.1 uncultured Clostridia bacterium
CGAAATTTAATGACCTGACAAAAAAATATGGAAGAGAAAGAAAGGCGAGAAGAAATTCTCGCCTTTTACGATTGTGCGTATGAAACTGAATTGAGGATACGGAAAAATGCTTGACTTATCATGGAAATCGTGTTAGACTATATTTGTCACACAATCTAATTATTTTGCGCAAGGAGTACAATTATGCGATTTTGTACTTCTACTTTTTCCTTGCGTAAAAGATTGTGTGACAACAAACGAAGTACATGTCGGGGTGTGCTTTGTTTGCAAAGCACACTTTTATTTTTTAGGAGGTTTTTTATATGTTTAACAATATCGGTCAAAAAATTAAAATATTGTCAATTATGCTCGCCGGACTTGGAAGTATTGGTTCGATTGTTTGGGGAATCTGTATGGAGGACGGTACGCTTGGGGTGTTGGTTGCTTGTGGGGGCGTGATACTTTCTGTGTTTAGTATTTTTCCCTTATATGGATTTGGAGAATTAATTGAAAATACATTCATAATTATAGGACTTGTAAAGAAACTCAATGATGGGTCAACGAGTTTTAGTATACAAGATAGCAATATTCAAACGGTAAGTAATGATAAATCGCAAAAAATCCAAAAACATTGTCCTTATTGTTTTCATGAAATAGGACAATCGGATATTTCTTGTAAATATTGTGGACGAAAATTGGGGTGAAGAGATTTATTTTGCATGATAAATCGAAATTTACATTCATGAATTCTCCCGACAGAATTGTATAAACGGTGTGAGTGCAAGTCTTGATTTCTTGTAGCTATGAGGTGCTACGCTCAAAGAAAATGGGGGGCTATAATAAGTGTTGGGGTATAAGGAAAATCCCCTTTATTATAGAACCTAGAACCCTTTATAATAGATAGAAATATAAAATAAAAATCACTTCGTGAGAAGTGATTTTTTTCTGGCGACCCAGAACGGGCTCGAACCGTCGACCTCCAGCGTGACAGGCTGGCGCTCTAACCAACTGAGCTACTGGGCCAGATATAAGTAAATTTTTGGTGGGCCTTCACGGATTCGAACCGCGGACCAAC
Organism: uncultured Clostridia bacterium; assembly: GCA_964598045.1. GTDB lineage: Bacteria > Bacillota > Clostridia > Christensenellales > Borkfalkiaceae > Scatosoma. The sequence goes on from CAZRAS010000076.1 coordinate 1,055, forward strand.
CGGTTATGAGCCGGCAGCTCTAACCACTGAGCTAAAGGCCCGTCTGTTATGACGTGAAGTCAATTACACAACGCCTAATAATAATACGCGATTTAAATAAAAAAGTCAAGTATTTTTCATGAGAAAAGTAAAAAATATTTTCGACAAACATATTTTTTTTGCGAGTGCCTTCGTCAAAATAGTGATTGCGTAATGTTGTACAATGGAGCGGAAACGAAAAGGAGGAATAAAATGCAAATTCAAGCCGATTATCAAAACGGGATATTGTATATGCGGCTGCGCGGGGAAATCGACGAACATAACGCCGTTACGGCTCGTTCACGCGCGGATAGGCTTGCCGACGAGTACGCGTCGTGCGTTCGCGCGGTGTTTGATTTAAGCGAGGTGTCTTTTATGGATTCGACGGGGATCGGTTTTTTGATAGGCAGATATAAGCGATTTCGTCGATACGGCGTACCCGTGTATCTGATGAGCCCGACGAGAAGTGCGGATAAGATTTTGGAAATGAGCGGCGTTTACACACTGATGCCGAAAATATAAGGAGAAGAACCATGAAGAATTATATGAAATTGGAAATTGCGGCGATCGGTGAAAACGAGAGCTTTGCTCGGAGCGCCGTGGCGGCGTTTGCGCTGTGCTTAAATCCCTCGCTTGCCGAGCTTTCGGATATCAAGACGGCCGTGAGCGAAGCGGTAACGAACGCCGTGGTGCATGCGTATAGAAAAGGGAAGGGAGAAGGTTCGTTATGGATCGAATGCGGAGCAGACGGCGATGAGGACGGAGGCGTTTTACATATTACCGTAACGGACGGCGGGTGCGGAATCGAGGACGTGGAGCGCGCACTCTTGCCCTTTTACACGACCCTTGAAAACGACGAGCGTTCGGGCATGGGATTTACCATCATGCAAACGTTCATGGACGGATTTTCTTTGGAGAGTGAACGGGGCAAGGGAACGAAAGTGCGAATGTCCCGCTATATCGGCAGGCAGAAGTGCTTGCAAGAAAAGAATCAGGATGCCGTAAAGGAAAGGACAGATGCTTGATGATAAAACGACGTTTATCTATATTCGCCTGGCAAAGACGGGGGATGTAAACGCAAAAGAGAGGTTGTTGGAACACAACGTTTCCTTGGTAAAAAGCATTGTAAAACGGTATTTGGGCAAAGGGGTGGATTACGATGACTTGTTCCAAATCGCCTGTATGGGTTTTTTGAAGGCAATTGCAGGCTTTGACGAAAGTTTCGGCGTGAAGTTTTCTACCTATGCCGTGCCGATGATTGCGGGGGAGATTAAGCGTTTTATGCGAGACGATGGGGCCGTGAAGGTTTCGAGGAGTATGAAACAGACGGCAAAGGAGATGAATCTTTTCGTGGAGGAGTATACCTTAAAAAACGGATATCAGCCACCCATGTCCGAGATTGCAAAAAAATTCGGGATGGATGAAGCGGAGGCTGTATTCGTTATGGGATCGTCGAAAATGCCCATATCCTTGTATGGCGGTGCCGATTATAAGGACGGGCGTGAAAGGGAACTTATCGAAACGTTGCAAGCCAAAGACGATCAAGAGGAATGGCTGGATAAGATGATTTTAAAAGGGGCGATCGAGGCACTGCCCGAACGGGAAAAACGCATCATCGTTTTGCGCTATTTTCGAGACATGACGCAAAGCGAAGTTGCGAGGTGTATCGGCGTCAGTCAAGTGCAAGTGTCGAGGATCGAAAATCGCATTATCGAGAGTTTTCGGGAAAAATTGAGCGGATAAAGGACGTCACGTGTGAAATTTTTTGCACGCGGCGTCATTTTCGTTGGCAAAAGCGTTCAAATCTGTTATAATAAAATATATGGAAAGAAATCAAAATCAACAATGGGGACTTTTTTCCTCGCTTATAGGGGAGCCTGACCCCGTGAAAATGTCAGGCTTGACTTTTTCTGCGGCAACGTTTGTCCCTTTGGCGGCGGCGTTTCTATTTTCGGTTGTATTGCTGATCGGCGGGCTTGCCGTGCAGGAGGGGGATCCGTATCCCGATTGGTATCTGTATTGCAGTTACCTTCTCAATCCGATTTCCTTTGCCGCTTTGACGTGGTGGTTGTTGTCGTGGACGGAAACGCCCGTTAAACGGTTTGCCCGAGAACAGAAGTGCGATTGGAAATATTTTTTTATCGCCATTTTGATGCAGTTCGGATTACTTTCTCTTTCCGAATTGAACGGTTTGTTCTTGCAGTTTCTTGAATTATTCGGCTATGTAAGCCCTGACATCAATCTGCCGTCTTTGGACGGGTTCGGATTTGTAGGCGTGCTTATTGTCGTAGCCGTGTTGCCGGCAATTTTCGAGGAAATCATCTTCCGCGGATTTTTGTTGAAAGGAATGAAATCGTTCGGGACGTTGGGCGCCGTGCTCATTAGCGGGGGACTTTTCGCGCTTTATCATCAAAATCCGGCGCAGACGATTTATCAATTTTGTTGCGGCGCGGCGTTCGCGTGGGTGGCGATTCGGGCAGGAAGCATTTTGCCTACCGTAGTTTCCCATTTTTTGAATAACGCCTATATCATCATCATGACGAAGTTGGGTATCGAGGCTTTTCCCACCCCTGTCTATATTCTCCTGCTCGTTTTGGAAATTATCAGTTTCATCGCAGCCATGGTATTGCTGTTTTTGGATAAAAAGCCTGAAAACGGAGAGAAAGACAGAGAGGAACAAAAACGATTTTGGCTGTACGCGCTTCCCGGGATTGCCCTTAGTGCAGTCTTGTGGTTGAGCGTGCTCGTGACCGGAATTATAGGATAGCGTATGCAGAAGATTTATTTTGTCGTCGTAGGAAAAATTAAAGAGAGTTTTTATCGCGAAGGGGTGGCGGAATACGTCAAACGTCTTTCTCGATTTGCAAAAGTGGAGATCAAGGAACTTGCCGAAGGGACAAATCCCGAGGCGGAAGCAGAAGATATTTTACGCGCTTGCAAGGGATACGTCATTGCCCTGGCGGTGGAAGGACAAAAACAATCCAGCGAACAACTTGCGGCGCGGCTTGGTAAGCTCGCCGACGAGGGGAAGGAGGTGTCGTTCGTCATCGGTTCTTCTTGCGGACTTTCGGACAGAGTCAAACGGGCAGCCGATTATAAGCTTTCCTTTTCCGATATGACTTTCCCTCACCAGCTGATGCGGGTGATTTTGGCAGAGCAGGTGTATCGTGCGTATATGATCAACGCAGGTTCCACATATCATAAATAACGCATAGAATATGCTATGACCGTTTATGAATACGTGACGAGTTTTTACCATGGAAGAAAAGAGGAAAAAAGAAGGATCGGAAAAACCTTGTTCGGGCGTACCATATATGCGATGAAAGCTGGAAAGGGCTCTCCCGTGGGAATTGCGATCTATGCGATTCACGGCAGGGAATATATTACGGCGAGACTTGCGATCGCTCAGTTTTTACGGGGCGTGAAGAAAGGAAGTTGTTGGTTTTTGCCTCTTGTGAATCCGGACGGCGCGTTACTTTCTCAAATCGGAGTATCCTCCGCGCCCGAGGAGATGAAGGACCGCTTGCTGCAATGGAACGGCAGTGAGGATTTTTCCTTGTGGAAAGCGAACGGACGAGGCGTGGATCTCAATGTCAATTTCCCCGCAAGATGGGGGACGGGACGGAAAAACGTAAGGAGGGCAGGTTCGGAGAATTACGTCGGAAGAAGCCCCTGTTCGGAGCCTGAAACGAGGGCACTTTGTCGATTTACCGAGGAGGTGTGCCCCGATTATACGGTGAGTTATCACACGAAAGGGGAGGAAATTTACTGGCGATTTTATCAATCCCCTCGATTCGAAAAACGGGACTTACGTTTGGCGGAGGTGT
>CAZRAS010000077.1:0-4823 GCA_964598045.1 uncultured Clostridia bacterium
TAGCGACATCTTAATTCAATTATCTGCAGTTAAAGCAGAAATAGAGAGTATAAGCAAAGTGATATTGAAAGACCACATTGATCATTGTTTAGTCGAGGCAGTAAAAGAAAATGATGAAGCATTAATTAAAAATTTGAAAGGAGCTATTGACAAGCTTATATGAAGCAAAAGATAAATAAAGGTGTTTTCCTTGCAATATTGGCAGCCGCCTTATACGCAATAAATTCGCCTCTATCTAAAATATTATTGAACTACATACCATCGACTCTTATGGCAGGATTCCTTTATATAGGAGCCGGAATCGGAATGCTTATCATCGCATTGATAAGAAAAATGCGTCATATCGAAACAAACGAAGCACACTTAACAAAATCGGAGTTACCGTTTACGATTGCCATGATATTGTTGGATATTGCCGCCCCTATTTTTTTATTATTAGGATTAAAGAGTACTTCATCGGCGAATGCGTCATTGCTTAATAATTTTGAAATCGTAACAACGGCAATAATAGCGCTCATGATATTTAAAGAAAAAATAAGCTTACGATTATGGGTGGGTATCGGTTTTGTCACCCTTTCGTGTTTATTGTTATCCATCGCAGATTTCTCGAATTTTCAATTTTCGTATGGTTCATTATTTATAATTCTCGCTTGTATTTGCTGGGGCTTCGAGAACAATTGCACAAAAAAGATATCGTCCAAAGATCCGTTACAAATTGTTTTGTTAAAAGGAATATTCTCGGGATTGGGTTCAATCATGATAGGAATATGCATCGGGGAAAGAGTTACTGCTTTATGGAGTGTATTCGCCGTATTGCTCGTTGGTTTCGTTGCCTACGGATTAAGCATTTTCTTTTACGTTTACGCACAAAGAATGATAGGCGCCGCAAGAACAAGTGCCTATTATGCGATTGCACCCTTTATCGGTACCATCTTATCGCTTATCATTTTTAGAGAACTTCCGCATTACACCTACTTTATTGCTCTTGCTTTAATAATTATCGGCGCTTGGCTATGTTCAAAAGACGAGTCCGTTTTCAAAAAACATAAAAATACCCCACATGAAGATCATAAATAAAGTCCATACAATAAAAATATAAAGGAATACCGACCATGAACGCGAAATTTGCCATACACGGAAAACAAATCGAAACAGAAAGATTGCTCTTACGCCCCTTTCTACAATCGGATGTACACGATTTTTACGAATATGCCTCCGTCGAAGGAGTGGGAGAACAAGCAGGCTGGAAACACCATGCCTGCATAGAAGAATCTCAAACAAAACTCAATGACTTTATCCGTCAAGATAAAACTTTTGCCATTGTACTCAAAGAGAATCAGAAAGTGATCGGTTCCCTGGGCGTGGAAGAATACGGCTTAGAAGATAAATTAAGCGAATTTTTCGAATATCGAGGCAGAGAGCTCGGCTACGTCTTATCCAAGACCTATTGGGGAAAAGGCATCATGACGGAAGCGGTAAAATCGATCATCGAATATTTATTCAAAGAGCAAAATCTCGATTTCCTCCTTTGCGGATATTATAAATTCAATCTACCGTCAAAGCGAGTACAAGAAAAATGCGGTTTCAAAGCGTACAGAAAACTTGTCATGGAAACAAAGCTCGGCACAAAAGAAGAGGCAATCTTAAACTTGCTTCCAAATCCCGATAAAATAATTACGTTTACTTTTTCCCACCCGGAAACCTTATTGTATAACAATGAATCAATTCTTCTGTCAAAGTGAGACCAACGACTATGTCCGACGAAAGCAAAAAAGATTTTAATCGCATGCTGCATAACAACAAGGATATGCCTAAAACGCAAATCCTAAAAGAAGAAAAAATCATACAAAAATACGGCGGAGCAAAAATGTTCTTTGCTCCACCCCTCTATTATGACGAACTTATGAAAAAAGTTCCCAAAGGGATGCTTATCACCGTCGGTCAACTAAGGGCATACTTGGCAAAGAAAAATAATGCCGATTTTACCGATCCTATGACGGCAGGCATCTTTATCAACATTGTCGCTTGGGCAAGTGATCAAAGAAACGAAGAGATCACTCCCTATTGGAGAACATTAAAATCCGACGGAGAATTAAACGACAAGTATCCGGGTGGAATCGAATCACAAAAACACTTGCTTGAAGAAGAAGGGCATACCGTTCTTTCCAAAAGAAGAAAAAGGATAAAATATTACGTACAAGACTATCAAAAATTTTTATTCGAACTTTAATCCCATTTTCAAAACAAAAGGTGCTCGACGGGAGTTTTTCCCAAAAGCGCCTTTCTTCCTATTCGTCTGCTTTTTATACTCTTTCCACCGTTATTCCGTTGGAAATATCCGTTTCGTAACACGTCGCCTTATAGCCGGTCGCGACCTCGTATTCTGCGCATACGTATTTTTCAAAGTCTTTTACCTTCTCCTTCTCTACCAGTGAAATCACACAGCCGCCGAAGCCTGCGCCGGTCATTCTCGCCCCCACGCAAGCAGGATATCGTCTCGCCGCATAGGCAAGAGCGTCCAACTCTTTACCCGTCACTTCATAAAGTTTGCAAAGCGAATCGTGAGATTCGTTCAAAAGCTTGCCCAATCCTTCGATATCGCCCTCTTTCATTGCCTGTACGGCAAGTCTCACTCTCTCGCATTCATATACGACGTGCGTCACACGATCGCGAACCTTTCCGGGTAGCAGCTGTACATATTTCTCATATTCGTCGGGCGTTACATCGGCAAGACATTCGATATTCGTATACTCTTTGAGTATTTTCAGTCCTTCTTCCGTTTCCGAACGACGTTCGTTATACTTACTGTCAATCAAATTGTGCAGCTTATTGCTATTGACGATCACCAAAGAGTAGTTCCCGAGATCGACAGGCACATATTCCCTTTTTAGCGTTTTACAATCGAGCAACACCGCCTGATTTTCTTTTCCGCAAGCGGAAATGTATTGATCCATAATACCGCAATTCACCCCGACGTACTCCCGTTCCGCTTGTTGTGCAAGCAATGCCACGTCCACGGGATCAAATTCTTCTTCAGCCACCGTCGCAAGCGCCGCAATCGTAGATACCTCGATCGCTGCGGAAGAAGAAAGTCCGCTGCCAAACGGCACCGTGCAATCCTGCAACATATCGCATCCGACGAGCTTATGCCCTGATTTCTGCCACATAAGGGCACTACCTGCCTGATAATTGCCGTATTTCAAACCTCGATAGTTTTCCAATTGATCAATATCGAGAACCACTTCACCGGGTAAAGTCGTCCATTTCAGACGAATCCGATTCGTACCGTTCGGACGGATATACACGGTATTTTTCATGGCAAGCGCCACGGGCAGCACATTGCCGCCGCAATAATCCACGTGTTCCCCGATAATATTTACCCGACCTGCCGCCGTGACCTTATACATATATGCGAGCTCGTTCATACTCTCCCCATAATTATTCAAAATTCGTCCTCGCAAAGGACGAATTTTTTAATTTTATAATCAGTTCTTTCGATACCCCGTAGGATTCATGGACTGCCACTTCCAACTGCTCGCACACATCTCGTCGATTCCGAGCTTCGCTTCCCAACCAAGCTCGGTTTTCGCCTTACTTGCATCCGCATAACATGCAGCGATATCCCCCGCTCTTCTCGGTTTGATGACGTAAGGAATCGCGTGTCCGCAAGCCTTTTCAAAGGCGTGCAACACGTCTAAAACACTATATCCGACGCCCGTACCCAAATTGTAGGTGTATACGCCGCTCTTTTCAATCTTGTCAATTGCCACTACGTGCCCTTTGGCAAGATCTACCACGTGAATATAGTCGCGTACGCCCGTACCGTCGGGCGTAGGATAATCGTTGCCAAACACACCCAACTCGGCGAGTTCGCCGATTGCGACCTTTGCGATATAGGGAGTCAAATTGTTTGGAATCCCCTTCGGATCTTCCCCGATCAATCCGCTTTCATGCGCCCCTACGGGATTGAAATATCGAAGCAACACCACCGTCCATTCGGGATCGGCTTTGTGCACGTCCGTGAGCATAATCTCTTGAAAATACTTGCTCGTTCCGTACGGATTCGTCGTACCGCCCGTCTTGCAAGTCTCCGTCAACGGCAACACGTCCGGATCCCCGTACACCGTTGCAGAAGAGGAAAATACGATTTTCTTACAGCCGTGCTCACGCATGGATTGCAACAATACGAGCGTTCCGTTCAAGTTGTTATCGTAATATTCTACAGGTTTTTCGCAGCTTTCCCCCACCGCTTTAAGCCCTGCAAAATGAATAACCCAGTCAATTTGATTTTCCGTAAAAATTTTATCGAGCGCGCCTTTATCGCGAACATCCGCATTATAAAATTTTACGGTTTTCCTGGTGATTTTTTCCACCCGTTTCAAGCTTTCCTCACAAGAGTTGGAAAGGTTATCCACCACAACCACTCCATAGCCGCTGTCGATAAGTTCAACGACGGTATGACTGCCGATATACCCGGCGCCCCCCGTAACCAAAATATTCTTCATTTCCCTAATTGCCTTCCTTTATTTTTGAACTCGATTTCCGAGGGCTTCCCCCAAAAACCCTCATGATTTTCAAGCGATGTCACGAAGAATATGGCAGAATAAGCCGTAAAAAATCAAGTTTGCTTTGTTCTCTTATAGTATACTACACAACGTCCGCCCTGTCAAGTATTTTCGTAAATAATTCCGCCTCCCTAAGTTCCCTCCGGTTTTTACTTGAAACTTTTTTACAATTTTGGCGGATTATTATTGCATTTTTGACATTTTGTAGGTTTGTCAAACATATGAGACACGAAAATAGGGAAAAATTTTTAATTATAT
>CAZRAS010000078.1:0-4766 GCA_964598045.1 uncultured Clostridia bacterium
ACGCCCGAAACGCCTTCGGAAAGAATAAACGAAGAAATCCCCTCGGGCACAACCTGCACGCTAGCGATGCTCTGAACGGAAAAACGACGTTTTTTCTCCACATACCCGGCTCCGTCCAAAAGATACACATCCAACACCTCTACGGTGAGATCTTTATATGCCGCCTTGACAAAGGGAATAAACGCATTCGTCTCAAAAGGAGCCTGAAAGGTCAGCTCCTGATTTTCACGATATTTCTCAAAGAAATGACCGATCGCGCGAATTTGCGCCGCCACATTCGCCCCCACGCCGGATACTTTTTGCAATTCGTCCGCCGAAGCAAAAAACACCTTGTCCGCCGAACCGAACTGCTTGATCAACGCATGCGCGATGTCGTTGGTATTCCGTCTGGGAATCGCCCCGAAGAGCAACACTTCCAACCATTCGTGTTCCGCCAAAACTCCCTTTTCCGCTTTTTCATACATTCGTTGACGGTGTCCTTCATGTAAAGACATAACATCACCTCGTAAAAAAATTCTTATTATTTTTATTTTAGCACAAATAATAGGAAAATGTCAAAGACAAGCTGTATTTTTTTGAATTTTTTTTACGCTTCCCCCATTCATTTTGTTTACCAAACAGAAAAAATCGTGTATAATATAAGTGTGACAATATAAATATACTATTATAGTATAACGATAATCCAAAAAGGAAGGACTATGATGCAAAACGTTATGGAACAATACTTCGACGAGATCGTCAATTCGACCGTGGAAATCCTAAAATTCGATTCTTCTCTCAAACCCGCCGAAGAAGGGTATCCCTTCGGGAAAGGCGCAGCAGATTGCCTCGCCTATTTCTTGAATTTGGCTGACGGAATGGGATTTGAAACACATAATTACGACAACTATGTCGGTGAAGTCGTCTTCGGCGAAGGCAAAGAATTTGCCATTCTCGCCCACCTCGACGTCGTTCCCGCCGGGAGCGGTTGGAAATACCCTCCCTTTGAAGGGGTAATCAACGACGAACCCTCCGAAGGGGGCGTAGGCGGCAGAAAAATTTGGGGACGAGGCGCAATGGACGACAAAACGCCGGCAATCGTCTGCTTGTATGCGCTCAAAGCGCTCAAAGAAGAAGGCTTCCCCATGCACCGCAAAATCAAACTGATCGTCGGTTGCAACGAAGAAGCAGGCTGGAAATGCATCGAACACTACAACCAAGTAGCAAAAATGCCCGAGGAGGGATTCACCCCCGACGCAGACTTTCCCGTTATCTATGCAGAAAAGGGAATCTTGCACTTCACTGCTAAGTTTGCCATCGAAGATGCCCCCATGTATAAGTTGAACGCAGGTGAACGCGTCAATATGGTATGTGCGGACGCTTCCGCTTTCATCACCAGAAAAGCAGCGGAAAAACTCGTGTACTACGAAAACCCCGTACAGGGCACAAGACTTTCCTATGACAACACGACGAATTGTTTACGCGCATACGGAAAATCTGCGCACGGTTCCACCCCCATGCTCGGTGCCAACGCATTGCAAGCAATGCTCTGTTTCTTCGCCTCCTTTAACGACGATTGCAAGAAGGCGTACAATTGTCTGTTCGACGACGTAAAAGGACTTAAAACGCTTGAAGACGAAACAGGAGCGCTGACGATGTCCCCCGATGTGGCAACCTTTGAAAACGGTGTATTATCCATTACGACGGATATTCGTTTCCCTGCCACCCTTCCCTTGGATGCCGTGACAAAAAAGCTCGACGAATTCGGGGTGGAATACGTAATCGATAACTATCAAGCTCCCCTCTATAATAACCCGAACGGAAAGCTCATCAAAACCCTGGTAGGCGTTTATAATAAAATCACGGGCAAAAACGAATCCCCTATCGCAATCGGCGGAGGCACGTATGCACGTGCTTTGAAATACGGCTGTGCATTCGGTCCGGAACTTGAAGGAGAGGAAGCAACCATTCACCAAGCAAACGAATACGTGACCTTCGACAAAATTCGTTTCATGAGCGACGTATATTATAACGCAATCAAAGAAGTCTGCACAGAACCTTCGGGCAAAGTGCGTATTGCAATAAGAAAAACGGCTCGTCGCAAAAAAACGGAAATTCTCGACGCCGTTGAAATGGTCGTAGACACCGTGGAAGTAGAAAAGCCGATAGAAGTGGAAAAGCCGATAGAAGTGGAAGCGGAGCTCACCGCCACGGACGCGTCCGTTGACGCCGTGGAAATTCCCGTTGCGGAAATCGCAGAAGAGATAGCCGTAGAAAACGCAAACGAACTTATTGAAGAGAAAACGGAAACGGTTGAAGAAAATCAAGACAAAAACGGCGTATTGTTCGCCACCATAAAATTTGGCGTTCGTAATAGATAATCGAACGTAAAAACAACGTGACACACAAGAAGTGTCCGCAAGCCAACAAAAAAAGATCGCACAGGCAAGATTTTAATCTTGCCTGTGCTTCTTTTATGAATCTATCGATCTCGATTGTTTTGTTCATGCTCGAAATCTACCGTCATCGTTTTCGGTCATATCCGCAAACATTTGCGCCAACAATCGATTTGCCGCCTCATACTCCTCTTTTTCGATTAATTTTTCAAGCGAATCGTCATTATACAAAACTCTTGTAAACCACAACGAATGATACAGTGTATAAATCGTCCAAGCCGTCTTCGCCTCTTTTTCGCTCAATTTTCGAACGGAAATATATCCTTTCAGCAACGCAAGAAATAATTCTTCCCGACAGCTCTTATCCACCCCTTCGGGAAGATCCATTTCATATGCCGTCAACAGTCCCTCCATGACAAGATCGGAAATCAACACCTCGTCCCCGGCATTATTATAATCAAAAACAATCAATTCTTTCTCCCCATAAACAAGATTATTAATGGAGATATCCCCTTGCACCGCCGCCTTGGGGAGTCTGTCCCATACAGCACGAAGTTCCGACAACTTTTCCTCTCGCAATTTCTTCATTTGTTCCACGATCATTTGATCAAGATTTTTATTTTTTCCAAGCTCGCAAAATTTCGGAAAAGCGTCCACATCATTCCAATACGCAGCGGAAAAGAGTGTTCCGCATCCGATTTTGCATTGATTTTCCAAGGACAAATTGTGCATACGTGCCATCAATTTCCCGATCTTATAAGCGATCTCGGGCGTAATCTCCTTAATTTCTTCCCCTGCCCAATCCTCGATCGTGACGTTACATGGAAGATCATGATAGATATACTCATTGCAATAACGTCCGTTCGCCTTATATCGCATCGGTGTTTTCATTCCGTATCGTCGCATACATTCGGAAAATTCGCTTTGTTTTTCAATCTTGTTACGAGCTTTTAACAAGTCCTCGTTTTCGCGTAGAATTTTAATAACCACTCGTTTTCCGTCCTCGAGAAGAACGGACAAAATCACCTTAACAAGCTTATCGCCCCGCTCTCCGTGATACCGAATATATTCCTTTTGTTCCCTAAAAGAAGTATCCAAGCCATATACGGACAGAATAGAACGAATAACCCCTTCTTCCACCTTTTTCATTTCATCCATATGTTTTTCTCCTTATTATATCTATTTCTTGTAAAGTTATAAAAGAATAAAGCACACCCGATTTATATCGACACATTTCCGGCAAGTTCCTACTATTCTTTTATAGTATACTAGATAGGAATAATCCGAACTCGATTTTGATCGGCGAATTTCGCCGAATACTGCGTTAAAATCCTTGAAAAACCGTTTGGTTGTTCTGCGGCTTTCGCCTTGCCTTCGTCTGAAATTCGCCTGATGAAAATTGCTTCGCACCGCAAAGAGCGTATTTTCGAGAAATATTTTTTGCGAGGAGGAAGCAGACATACCTGCGTATTTCAATGACGACGAGGAAAAAAGAGCCGAAAAGACGCCTTTGCGGCGGGTTCCTTTTATTCCCATCTAGTATACCATTTCCCACCTATAAAAGCAAATACTTTGCCGAGAATTTGTAAATATGCAATAAAAGCGTACGATTTATGCGAATACTCCTTACAAATCTTATAAAAACAGAATAAAAGATAGGAAACTCGCTATACGCGAGTTTCCTACCTTAGTGAGAGAATATGAAAAAAGTTTTTAGTATAGTCGTTTTAACTCTATTCTCATATCATTTTATACAAAACAGACCTTTTCCGATCTGATTCGTACATTTTCAAAAGTGCTCTTTTGCCCTTTCGCCATAGCATTGTATCGCTACTTTGTGATAGTAATATGAAAATCATGTGAAAATTGAATGAAAATTAAATATTCTATCACCCTTTGTTCGATTTTCTCATAATTTATCATAAAAGCCTATCGGATTTATTTCAAAAAATGGGAAAATACGCCCTCTGCAACGCGCAATCCATCCGCAGCCGAAGAAGTAATCCCCCCGGCATAGCCTGCGCCTTCACCGCAAGGATAAAGTCCTCGAACCCCCACAGACTGCATGCTTTCGTCTCGTTCCATGCGCAAAGGAGAACTGGTACGACTTTCCACTGCCGTTAAAATGCCGTCGGGATCGGCAAAGCCTTTCAGCCTGCGATCCAAATCCAAAATACTCGTTCGAAGGGTATTCGTCACAGCCATGGGTAACACGTCCGACAAATTTACGAAAGACGTTCCTGCCGCATAGGTGGGGAGTACCTCTCCGAAATAAGGACTTGTTTTTCCGTCCAAAAAATCACCGATACGTTGTACGGGCGCCGCATAATTGCTGCCGCCTGCCACAAATGCCGCACGCTCGAGTCTTCTTTGAAACTCCACCCCTGCCAA
>CAZRAS010000079.1:0-4763 GCA_964598045.1 uncultured Clostridia bacterium
CAAATCTTTCGTCTCTTTCGTTACCATCTTATAACGCTCGCCCATGACGATATTCATCACCGCCTGCGTACCTACGATTTGCGATGACGGCGTTACAAGAGGCGGATATCCGCAATCTCTTCTAACGTTCGGAACTTCCGCAAGACATTCCATAAGTTTATCTGCTTTTCCGGCCTTTTCAAGCTGATTGATGAGATTGGAAAGCATACCGCCGGGCACCTGATACAACAGCGTGTTGACGTCGATTCCCTTGGATTTATAATTGAGGATTTTATCGTCAATGAGACGTTTTTCCACTTTTTTGAAGTGATTTACGATAGGAATAAGCTTGTTGATGTCAATTCCCGTATCATACGGCGTGCCTTTAAGGGTTGCCACCAACGGTTCGGTTGCAGGCTGAGAAGTGCCGTTTCCAAGGGGCGACAACGCCGTATCTACGATATCGGCACCGGCGAGAATTGCCATAAGATAAGTCATATCTCCCGTTCCCGTCGTATTGTGCGTATGCAAATGCAATTTAGTCGTCGGTTTCAATGCCTTTTTCAACGCACTCACAAGCGTATACGCTCTAAACGGCAACAAAAGATTTGCCATATCCTTTAAGCAGATATTATCCGCACCGCATTCTTCCAACTCTTTTGCAAGCTTGACGAAATATTCGTCCGTGAACACTTCCTGCCCGTCTACGACTGCACTTGTATAACAAATCGTTCCTTCACAGATGCCGCCATATTTCTTAATGGCTTTCATGGAAACTTCCAAGTTTCTGGGGTCGTTCAATGCATCGAACACACGAATGACTCCCACACCGTTTTCGATGGATTTTGCTACGAATTTTTCTACAACGTCATCGGCATAGTGACGATAGCCAAGCAAATTTTGCCCGCGCAACAGCATTTGAATGGGGGTTTTTAAGTGCGATTTAAGCGTTCTAAGTCTTTCCCACGGGTCTTCATTCAAGAAGCGTAAGCAACTGTCAAAGGTTGCACCACCCCAAGCTTCGATCGAATAATAGCCGATTTCGTCGAGTTGTTCAAGCACGGGCAACATTTCGTCAATACGCATTCTCGTTGCCGCCTGCGATTGATGCGCATCGCGCAAAATCGTTTCCGTGAGCATTACTTTTCTATTTTCAAATTGAATATCCATATCCGTTCACCTTTAATTTAGAATAGAGAAATGAGGAAGCCTGCCGCGATCGCAGACCCGATAACCCCTGCTACATTAGGTCCCATGGCGTGCATCAAAAGATGGTTGCTGGGATCCGTTTCACGCCCTACGTCTTCAGAAACACGGGCAGCCATCGGCACGGCAGAAACACCCGCGCTGCCGATCAAAGGATTGATCTTACCACCCGAAAGCTTACACATAATTCTTGCCACCCAAAGGCCGCCTGCCGTACCGAATGCGAAGGCAACAAGCCCCAATCCGATAATCTCCAACGTTTGCAGCTGCAAGAACGTTCCGCCATACGCCTTACAACCCACGGCGACACCCAAGAAAATGGTGATTGTATTCATAAGCCCGTTCTGTGCCTGCGTAGAAAGTCTGTCGCATACCCCCGATTCCTTCAATAAGTTTCCGAGCATCAACATACCGAGAAGCGGAACCGCATCAGGCAAAAGACAACCGACCACAAGCGTTACCATCACGGGGAAAATAATCTTCTCCGTCTTGCTTACGGTACGCAAAGGTTTCATTTTAATCGCACGTTCCTTTTCGGGAACAAGAAGCTTCATAATAAATTTTTGAATAAAAGGGATCAACGCCATATACGAATACGCAGCAATCGCAATCGCCGAAAGCAAATCTTCATTCGTGAATTTCGCCAACGTCTGCGTAAGGTAAATTGCCGTAGGTCCGTCCGCACCGCCGATGATGGCAATGGAACAAGCGGCAGCCAAGTCAAATCCCAATGCAACCGCGCCGATCAAAGTCAAGAAAATACCAAGCTGCGCAGCCGCCCCGATAATCATGCTCTTGGGGTTGGAAATCAAAGGACCAAAGTCGGTCATCGCCCCGATCCCAAGGAAAATGAGAGGCGGATAAATAACGTTCTGCACACCGTAGAACAGATACCACAAAAGTCCGGGATTCTGTACGTTTTCATACGTATGCGCCACTTCCACGAATTCCTGAATGAATCCGTTTGCAAATTGATAATTTTCAGGAAGAATGATATTCAACGCGGAAAAATCCGCGGCAGTCATACTATGCCATATCTGTCCTTCATTTAACCATTGACCGAGACTTCCGTCGGCGGCAATTTCCCAGCCCTGCGGAAGAATGATTCCCAATTCGGCGATCTGTTCCGAGGTGATGTTTTGCCATGCCCCTTTTGCATACGTTCCCCACAGGATATCGTATGCGCCGGGCAAGTTAATCAAGAACATACCGAACGCGATCGGCAACAATAAGAGCGGTTCGTATTTTTTGACAATCGCCAGATACATCAGCAAAAATGAGATCAGAAGCATTACATAGTTCGTCCAATCCCCTTTCGCCAAACCCGACGATTCCCATAAATTGACGAACAACGCGCCGATATCTACGAGTAAATTATTTAACACGATCTATACCTCTCGTCTACGTCCATTAACCGATTACAGCCAATACGGCATCCGACTCTACGTTTACCCCTTTCGCCACGAGGAAGTGTACGGTGCCATCACAAGGCGCGGTGATATCATTGTCCATCTTCATCGCTTCCAATACGAGAATGGGCTGATCTTTCTTGACCGTTGCACCTTCAGCCACCAAAAGATTTTTAATCAATCCGGGGAAGGGAGAAAGCAATTTTTCCCCGTTTGCGGGAGCAGCCGCCACGGGTACCGCTTTTTCCTCTTTTACTGCCTTCGCCGCAATGGGAGCCGCTACGGGAGCAGCGCTATTCGCACCGACTTCTTCTACGCCTACTTCATAAGATTTTCCATTCACCGTGATAATAAAATTACGCATAATCATTTCTCCTTACTTTCTTAATTCTTTTAATTGTAAATTCGCATTTAGGATCGTTCGCTTCATAATATGCCGTCAACGCCGCCATAATCACGGCAATCGTTTCCTCGGACAATTCTTCGTTCTCCTCCGATTGTACGGAAGAAATCACAGAAGTTTTTTCTTTTCCATCCGTCCCTGCCTTTTCTTTTTTGAGCTTTATACCACCCGTCTTACTCATCAGCAACCCGACAAGCCATACGATTGCAATCAAAAAAGCAATACCGGCAAAGACTACCGCATATCCCATCAAGGCATACAGCACGGCTTCCCCGATCGACGCGTCTATACCGCCTTCGGGAAGGGTGCTCGTCAATAAATTCATCCACATACGCCACCTCTTATCTTTCCAGCATCTGCAAAGCTGCAATTACATACTGTTTTACAAATTGAGGTTGAATAATCGCATCGATATAGCCGTCCTTCGCCGCGTGAACGGGATCGGAATTTTCTTCCGCATATCTCATTGCCAACGCCGCTTGATCCGCATTTCCGTCCTTCCATGCTATCTGCGCGCCTTGTACGCTGTCGAAAAGAGCAATTTTCGCATTTGCGAACGCGCAAGTATAATCGAATCCAACCGACTTGGAAGCAAACAACGAATATCCCAGCCCGATTGCCTGTTTATAGACGACGGCAATCTTCGCCGTATCGATCGTATCGAGTATATCCAAATATTCCGCAGCCTCTTTCATGACAAAACTGTTGTTGACGCAAGCGCAGGGGCAAACTCCTTTCACATCGGTAAACGTAACGAAGGGCAAACCATAACAGCAAGCAAATTCCGCAAAATTCTTAATTTTTGCAAGTTTTTCACTATCGAGTTCCACGCCCTTTTCTCCGCCGTCGAAAATCACGGCTGCCACGGAAATCCCACCGATTCTGCCAAGCACAGTCTTGACGTCGGATTCGCAAATTCCGCCCACTTCCAAGAACGTTTCAAAAATTCCCATCAGATTGTCAACCGTAACGCTTTCATTAAGAACAGGCATGCTTGCATTCAGCTCCGCCTCGATCGTGGGCACGGAAATCAAATCGTTGATGGCAACGATACGTTCTCTCACGTCTTCCAAATTTTGCACTTCGATGACGGGAAGCCCGGATTTATCAAGTGCCTTCGCTCCGCCGACTTCCTCTTTCGAAAGATTTTTTCCCATTTTCGCAGAAAGCACGAAGGGACTGTTCACGGCAAGCACACTCTTTTTCTCGACGAAGAAAGTAAAATCTGCAATCGCCGCCAACATAGCCGCCGATCCGTAAACGTCGCCGTTTACCACAACGTACTGAGGAAGGACGCCTTTGAGCTGCGTGCTGCGCATAAGTAATTTACCCAAACCTTCGAGCACGGTCACCCCTTCCCCGATTTGTACCCCTTGCGAGTTCAACAAATACAATACGGGCGTCCCGTTCTTTTCTGCCGCATCCAAGCATTTTACGATCTTGTCGCAATTTGCCTTCGAGATACCGCCGCGCATTACGTTATAATTTTGCGCAACGATATAGAAGGGATAACCGTCTATCGTCGCAAACCCGGTTACAACACCTTCGCCGACAGCGTCTTCCCCGTAAAATTCATTCTTTGAAAAGCTGAATGCCGACAGTTCCACAAAGCTATCCGCGTCTACAAGCGTTTGAATTTGCGCGCGAACGTCTTTACCAACCTCTTCTAAGCGAGCTTTTCGTTCTTGTAACAATTGAATTTTATCCATAATTTCTCGTATAATATTGTTTAGATTTAGTCGGACGAATCCGAGCTACAATATTAT
>CAZRAS010000080.1:0-4736 GCA_964598045.1 uncultured Clostridia bacterium
CGCCTGCACCGCAATTCCTTCCGCCAAACCGTTCTCGCCGTTCACGCCCGAAGGAATATCCGCCGCAAGAACCTTCACACCCGAAATTTTGAGCATATTGATCTGCTCGACGGTATCCATGTCTGCGTTCAACAAGCTTCCTCTATATCCAGTTCCATAAAGGCAATCGACAATAAGCACGCTATCAAGCGGAATCTTTTTTTCGACCTCGCCCCCGATCGCCAACCATTTTTCCATATTTACGCGGCATTCCTCCGCCTGTTTTTCGGCATAAAACACGACGCTCGTCTTTCGACCGCGACTTTTCAAAATCCGTGCGCAAACGAATCCGTCCCCTCCGTTTTTACCACCGCCGCACACGCAGGTAATCTTCCCGTCGGGAACAAGTTTTTCCGCCTCGTCCGCCAGTGCGATCCCCGCCCTTTCCATCAAGAGCAAGGACGGAACCCCCAACGTTTGCACGGTGTAAGCATCCGCCTCTCGCATCTGTTTACTCGTCAATACGTACATACTTCACCTCACACTCGTATGCTTACCTCCGCAGCCGTCAATCGGCGGACGCCTTCCTTGACATTCACCCGCAATCCTCCTTCCTCATCCACGGAAAGAAGGGTGGCAGGTATGCGTTCATCGCCCATAATCAAAACCGCTTCCGTCCCCATATACCCTAAATACGCCTGATATTTTTTCATATCGGCAGGGTGAGACAACTCCTCGATCAATCGTCGACGCACTTCCTCCGTCGAAAAATCTTTTCCGCATTCCCCTTTCATGCTTGTGGCGATTTCGACAAGTTCTTCGGGCAATTCGTTATTCACGTTCAACCCGATTCCCACCACCGACGAGGAAACTCGATTTCCCGAAAGAGAATTTTCAATCAAAATTCCGCAAATTTTTCGGTTGTCCACAAAAATATCGTTTGGCCATTTGATACACGCACGGATATCGTAAGTGCGGAGGGTTTCGCATACCGCAACCGCCGCCCCCACCATAATTTGAAAGGTATTCTTCACGGGAAAATCTTCATAGAAAGAAAGCTTAGACAAATACACGCCCCCCTCGTTTGAGGAAAAAGAGCGTCCTTTCGTTCCCTTGCCGCCCGTCTGCCTCGTCGCCGTCACAAGCAGGTCTTTCCCCTCGTTTCGTCTGCTTTTTACGTATTCCTGCGTGGAGGGAAGTTCTTCAAAATGCTCAATCTTCATTCTCTTCCCCCTCTCCCAAAGACACAAGCGCCGCCTTTGCGATTTCGTAATCGAATCCCTTTCCCATGAGATAGCGATAGGCTTTGGAAAGCGTTTCCTTGTCAAATGGCTTATTGCGCATATACTTCGTCAAAATCGACTTTGCCGCTTCCTCTTCCGCACCCTCTTCCCGAGCACCCAGCGCCCGTTCGACCTCTTCTTCCGAAACGCCTCTGTTTTTAAGTTCCATTCGAATAAGTCGCCCCCCCTTTCGTGCGGATACGGACTCCACGTAAGCATCGGCATACTCCCCGTCGTTGAGAAAATCGTAGCCGTGTAATTTTTCCACGACGTAATCGACGACAACAGGCAAATATCCCTTTCCCGCAAGATAATTTCGAATTTGTTTCTCCGTTTTTCGAGTGGCGGAAAGATGAGTAAGCGCCTTATCGAAGGCGGTATTCTTCTCGCTTTCAAGCTGTATTTCCGCCAATTGTTCCTCGGTGACGATTTGTCCGACTTTCAAACGATTTTTGACGGTCGCCTCCAAAGTGAGTCCGCAACAAAAACGTCCGTCAATATAGATATTACACCGCCGCTTATCTTTCATCTGCGGTTGAATTGCCGTAATTTCGTTCATATTCCCTTCCTTTCTGCCGATACGCATTCCGATTTTTTTTGTTAGTATAGCATATCTGCCTGAAAAAGTCAATATTACTTTTCTCAAAAACAAGCAGAAACGTTTTACTTTTTCTTCGATCTATGTTATAATTAAAAAAGAAGAGGCAATCAATACTTTTGTGCACCCCGTCACAAATATCTACTTAAAGGAGATATACGTATGAAATATTATCCCATTGACATTGCAGGTTTCCAAACGGAGCTGCCCATTTTAACCCTTCCCGGCGGCGTCGGTATCGCCTTTTTTAACTTACACGGCGACAACGAGCTTACCGAACATTGCGGCAAAAAGCTCGCCGAAAAGCTCACCGATTGCGACGTGATCATCACGGCGGAATCCAAGGGTTTGCAGCTTGCACATTGCACCTCCAGAGAACTCGGTCAAAGATTTTATGCGGTAGCCAGAAAGAGCAAAAAGCTGTATATGCAAGACGGCATCGACGTTACGATCGAATCTTCGATCACGACCGGTCAGCCGCAAAAACTCTACCTTTCCAAACACGATGCCAACCTTATCAAAGGCAAAAAAGTGGGCATCGTGGACGACGTCGTATCTACGGGTGCGTCCCTTGCAGGCTTGGAAGCTTTGGTGGAAAAAGCAGGCGGAATCGTGCATAAAAAGGCGTTCGTACTCGCGGAAGCAGACGCAGCCGATCGCGACGACGTCCTCTATCTTGCCACCATTCCCCTCTTTAAGTAATTTTTTGAAGAATTTTCCATAAAAAATACCTCGGACGAATGCAATTTTTTGCCCATTCGTCCGTATTTTTTTACTAAAAGACTTGATTTTTATACGATTATGATATATAATAGTGTAAATTAGGTGTAGCATAACCGCACGTTATCGCGTGTGGATACACAGAGAAGAGAAAAAGGAGAACCCTATCATGTCAGACCTTGAAGAATATGGATTAGAAATGGAGCCTGATAACTACGGCGCGGATCCGGACTTAATGCCTACTAGATCCGTTCCCACAAAGAAGAGCGGCATCGGTGGCAAAATTCTTGCGCTTGCGCTCGGGTTCGTCATCGGCGCAGGCAGCGTCATCGGCGGCGTGGCAGGCGCAGGATACTGGGTAGCCAGCCAACCCGTGCAGGACACGTTGGACACCGTCAACAATTTGACGGGCGCAAACATAGATTTTTCGCAGTACATAAGCCCCGAATACGCAAAATTGAAGATTATGGAACTCGTTGGCGAAATCGCAACAGTGGCGAGCAACTTTGCAAACGGAACGGGCTGTTTCAACGATTTAGCGAAGATCTCGCCCTATGTCGAAACGGCACTCGATCCCCTTTTGAACACGTTGGAAGGATTCGGGCTTTCCCTGAATAAAGAGGATCTTATGACAATCCCCGTTTCGAATCTCCCCTCCCATTTGTTAGAAACGGCGAAGGATATGAAACTTATAGACCTCTTATCCTCCGTCGGCGCAAACACGGAAGACTCCCTCTACAAGGCACTTTGTTATACGGACGACAATCAACCCGTCACCCTGCGTACGCTGTTGGAATCCCCCTCCTCGTTATTGAACGGAATTCCCCTTGCCACCCTTTTGATCGGCGATAAAGTCATCGATCCCGCAAAGGATAGCTTACTTTTGGCGATTGCATACGGAAACTCGAATCGCTACGCGATCGACACCGAGCAAAACCTCGTTGTCATGAACGCAATGCGCTTCACGAAAGAAGGAGATCGATTCTACGACATCGACGGCAACGAAGTGACTGCCACGTTGGAAGACAACGTTTACACTCTGACGATCGATGGCGAAAAACTTTATTTGAATCCTTCCGCATCCGAGGCAAACGTTTATCTTGCCTATGACAACACCGAATTCACCACTCCGATTTGTTATCGCAAGGTAATGCTCGGCGATTTGATGAACGGTGGCATCACGGACGTATTTTACACCATCGAACTCGGTTCGCTGTTGAACGTTTCCCCTTTCGATACCGATCCCGATCCCCTCATTCTCGCACTTGCCTATGGCGAAGAAGGTACGCACTACGACATCGTCGGCGACAAAATCGTATGGAGAACGGACGGCGAAGGAACGTCCTATAAACCCAGAACACTCGGCGACTTGCTCGAAGGCAATTTCACCGATATCGTCTACGACGTCAAGCTCGGCACATTGTTGAAGATCGATCCTTTGCAGAGCTATGACGAAGATCCGTCCAACGACCCTCAAAAGCTCATGCTTGCACTCGCTTACGGGGAAGAAGGCGAGCATTATGAAATCGTTTTGAATACAAATAACGAATACGAAATCAAATGGTTGCTTAAAGAAGGCGAAACGGACGTTTACCATCATGCACGCACCGTTCGCGATCTCATTGAAAATTCGGATACCCTTCTCAACGATATCCGTCTCGGCACCGTTCTCGACATCAACCCTTTGCAAAACTACGATAGCGATCCTTCCAACGATGCAAACGAGATCATGCTCGCGCTTGCCTACGGATACGAAGGCACTCACTATATCATAGAAAACGGAAAACTAGTATGGCTGACCGATACGGAAGGCAACAAATATAAGCCAAAGACCGTTCGCTCCTTAACGGAAGGCGACGCCTTCGGAGAGCTTCGTCTTGCCACCGTTTTAGACGTCAAAATCGACGAAGAGCCCACCTCGTCCAACGCCATGACGCACGCCATTGCATTCGGTTACGAAGGAACCGATTTCCAATTTATTAACGGCAAAGCTTGCAAGATGGACGGAACCCCCTACGACGGCTATCGCACCGTTTCCGATATGTCGAATATGAATGACATCATCAACTCCCTTCGTATCGAAACGGCACTTTCCGTCAAGCCCGATCCAAAATCCACGAGACTGTTGCAGGTGCTTGCATACGGCTCCGATTTGG
>CAZRAS010000081.1:0-4720 GCA_964598045.1 uncultured Clostridia bacterium
CTGCCTTGGTATACTGATACGGTCTGCCAGTACAATCCCCTGCCGCATACAAACCTTTTATATTCGTACTCATATCCCTTCCAACGACGACGTGCCCGTTTTCCGTCTGCAAACCACCCACCAAAATGGCAGGAGAAACGCTCTCTCGAAGCATAAAGACGCCGTCAACGTTCACTTCCTGCGTCGGGAAGACAAGTCGTTCCACTCGTTTTCCCCCCTCGATTCTCGTAGGCATTTTTTGTATTCTCGTAATATTCCCCCGCTCGATTTCCACATTTTTATACAGGGGAACAAGATAGATCCGCTTAGCAAAATCGGCAAGATATCCGATCTCATGTTCCAACCGTTTGGTCGTGCACACCACCCCGATCGTCTTATCTTTATATAAAAAACCGTCGCAGGTTGCACAATAGCTCACGCCTCTGCCCGAAAACTCCTCTTCGCCTTGTATTTGTCCGATATTTTCCACACCGCAAGCGAGAATAACGGCACGACTTTCATACGACTTTCCATTCTGTGTCAAAACCGTAAAACCGGATTTCAACGCGTACACGCCCGATACCTTTTCCTCTTTTACCTCGATTTTCGCCTCTTCGAGCTGTGTTTTCAACGCATGACAAAAGGACTTTCCCGACACGTCGGGAAGTCCCGGATAGTTGTGGATTTTTTCCGCTTTCTCGATCTTTTCGCTCAACGATTTCGAGCCGAAAAGCAACGTTTCCTTTCTGTTCGCTTGCAATGTGAGCGCAGCCGAAATACCGGCAAGTCCGCTCCCGATTATAATACAATCAACCGTTTTGTGCGCCCAACCGCAAAAGTATGATATCTGGAATGATACAAACCAGACCGAATGCTCTCGCGAAAATCAGGTTCGGATTATTCCTATCTAGTATAGCACGTCTAACGTAGAAAATCAAGCATCTTTGTATTTTTTCCAAAAAATGGCGAATACTCTTTAGCGGAGGTGTTTATGAAAACAATGACGATGGACGGAAACGGGGCAGCGAGCTACGTTTCTTACGCCTTTTCAGAACTTGCCGTTATTTACCCCATTACCCCCTCTTCCCCTATGGCAGAACTTGCCGACAAATGGCAAGCGGAAAACAAGCCCAACCTGTTCGGGAAGGTTCCCAAAGTCGTACAGATGCAATCGGAAAGCGGCGTTGCAGGCGCTCTGCACGGATGTTTGACCGCAGGCGCTTTGGCGACCACTTATACTTGCAGCCAAGGACTGTTGTTGATGATTCCCGATATGTACAAGATTGCAGGCGAACTGCTCCCCACCGTCATACACGTCAGCGCGCGAGCAATCGCCACCCATGCGCTCAGCATTTTCGGCGACCATCAAGACGTCATGGCGGCAAGGCAAACAGGATTTGCCATGCTTGCCGCCTCGTCCGTACAAGAATGCATGGACCTTGCCCTCGTCGCCCATCTTGCGACCTTGAAAACGAGTCTGCCCTTTCTACATTTTTTCGACGGATTCCGCACTTCGCACGAACTTTGTAAAATAGACGTTTTCGAAGAAGAGGAAATGCAAAGTTTGCTCGACTTCGACGACCTCGAACGATTCCGTGCTCGGGCACTTACCCCAGAAAATCCATTTTGCCGCGGAACGGCACAAAATCCCGATATCTATTTTCAAAATCGCGAAAGCGCGAACGTTTACCACGCTTCTGCCGCAAGTCTCGTGCAAAACGTCATGGATAAAGTGGCAAAAATTACAAAACGGGCATACCATGTCTTCGATTATTATGGAAATCCGCAGGCAAAATACGTTGTTGTGCTCATGGGGAGCGGCGCTTCTACCATGGAAGAAACGGTGGAAAAAGCACATGCAAACGGGGAATCGGTGGGGTTTGTCAAAGTAAGGCTATATCGTCCGTTTGACGGCGAACGATTCTGCACCGTCATTCCTAAAACTTGTGAAAAGATTGCCGTACTCGATCGCACGAAGGAACCCGGTTCCATGGGTGAGCCGCTTTACCTCGACGTATGCGCCGCCCTGCGAGAATACGGACTTTCCCACATCCAAGTCTTCGGCGGCCGATACGGATTAGGTTCGAAAGAATTCACGCCGTCCATGTGTTATGCCGTATTTCAAAATCTGAAATCGGAAACCACTAAAAATCATTTCACCGTCGGAATTTACGACGATTTGACACACACCTCTCTCGATTTTTCCACCCCCTATCTCAGCGAACCCGAAGACATTCTCTCTTGCAAGTTTTACGGACTTGGTTCGGACGGAACGGTGGGTGCCAACAAAAACTCCGTCAAAATCATCGGCAATCACACCGACCTCTACGTACAGGGTTTTTTCGTCTACGATTCAAGGAAATCGGGCGGCACAACCATTTCCCACCTTCGACTAGGGCGCTCGCCTATACGCTCCGCCTATCTCGTGCAACGCCCGAATTTCGTCGCTTGTCACGATCCGTCCTATCTTACACGGTATGATATGCTTTCGGATATAAAGGAGGGCGGTATAGTCCTTCTGAATTGCCCGTGGACGAAATTATCCGAGCTCAACACACACCTACCCCCGTCATTCAAGCAAATCGTCATCCAAAGACGGCTATCCCTCTACGTGATTGACGGTACAAAAATCGCAAACGACGTCGGATTAAACGGTCGCACGAGCGTAGTGATGCAGGCTGCATTTTTCTTTCTGCATCCCTCCATCCTGCCCTATGAAAAGGCTATCGACTATCTGAAAAACGAGCTTTCCGTCCTCTTTTCAAGCAAGGGTGAGGACATCGTCAAACGCAATCATGAGGCGATCGATCAAACGAAAGAACGGATTGTAAAAATTGACGCCCCCAAAAGTTGGGAAAGTACACAGGAGGGCGCGTCCATGCTCCCCTTGCCCAAAGACGATTATTCCCGGAACTTCATTCACCCGATTTTATCTCTCAAAGGAGATCTCCTGCCCACTTCTGCATTCCAAGCGGACGGTTCCGTGCCGACCGGCACAACCAAGCTCGAGAAACACGGCATCCCCCATCTGCTCCCCAAATGGATCATGAAAAACTGTATTCAATGCGGTCAATGTGCCTTCACCTGCCCGCACGCCAGCATTCGCCTTTTCGTCATAAACGAGGAAGTCGAAACCCCGCAGAATTTTGTAATGAAACCTACGATCGGTATTAAGGACACACAGTTTCGCATACAAGTTTCCCCCTACGATTGCCTGGGCTGCGGCGTATGTGCAAACGTCTGTCCGGCGAAGGGAAAAGCGCTCGTCATGACACACGCCGACGAACTGCTACCAAACGAAAAGAAAAACTGGGAATTTGCACAAACACTTCCACCCGTCAAAAATAATGTTTTCAAGCGAAACACGGTGAAAGGGAGTCAATTCTACCCGCCCCTCTTTGAATTTTCCTACGCCTGCGCAGGATGCGGAGAAACACCGTATATCAAAGTTCTCACCCAATTATTCGGAGAAAAAATGCTGATCGCCAACGCCACGGGGTGCTCGTCCATTTACGGCGCATCCGCTCCGGTCTGCCCGTACACAAAAAATCGAGAGGGACATGGTCCCGCGTGGGCAAACTCTCTATTTGAGGATAACGCGGAATTCGGCTTAGGCATGCGGCTTGCCCAAGAAGCGTTAGGCAACACGGATAAGTCCGTTTGGATTATCGGCGGAGACGGATGGGCATACGATATCGGTTTCGGAGGACTCGATCATGTACTCGCCTGCGGTGCAAACGTCAACGTGTTGGTGCTCGATTCCGAAGTATATTCCAACACGGGCGGACAAACTTCCAAAGCGACGCCCCTGGGCGCTGTGGCAAGATTCTCCGTCACAGGGAAGAGCCATAAAAAGAAAAATCTGGCTCTGATGGCAATGAGTTACGGACACGTCTACGTGGCGCAAGTCGCCATGGGGGCAAATATGCAACAGCTTCTTACCGCATTCACGGAAGCACAAAATTACAACGGGCCGTCGCTCGTCATTGCCTATTCGCCTTGCATCGCACACGGCGTCAATATGTCCAAATGCATGGATGAAGAACGACGAGCCGTGGAGAGCGGTTATTGGCAACTCTACCGTTTCAACCCAGCCTTATCCGAAGTCGGAAAAAATCCTTTCACATTGGATAGTAAACCACCCATAGTTGAGTTTACGGACTTTTTAATGGGCGAAAACCGCTTCGCTTCCTTAAAAAATTCCAATCCGAAACGAGCCGAACATCTTTTTCACGAAGCAGAAAAAGACAGCAAACGACGATTTGCGTTTTATCAAAAATTGAAAGACCTTTTAGGAGAACTTTTATAAATAATCATCCTCCCCGTGCTATGCACGTGGAGGATGATTATTTATAACTTTTTTTCTTGATCGTTGACTTCCGTGGTGTGGTCCAATCAACAGCAAACAATATTAAAATCCTTGATTTGTAAGTTAGAAATTGAAATAAATAGCGCATGTCACGCATCAGAACACACTTGGAATACTATTTCGGACGAATTTAGAGTCCATTGACCAGAGCGGTATTGCAACAATATCAACTATTTTCGAGATGAAATCTATGATAATCGAAAATAATGGCGATATCCTTTCTCTCAAAATTAAATCAACAAAGAAGAAAAAGGGAGAATGCCAAAATCGCCGCTTCACGTCTTGCTATTACTTATTTATTTCGGCTCTAAATGCAGCCTCTATGGCAGCAATGTTTTGTTCGTCTAAATATTGGGCAAAGAAAGGATCCGT
>CAZRAS010000082.1:0-4714 GCA_964598045.1 uncultured Clostridia bacterium
AGGTATATGCATAGAGAAACTAAAAGATTAAATAAGAAAAACAACGGAGGATTTTTACAAAAGTTAAAGGATTTTCTTGTAGAAAGGAAATTCGGTGTTTCATTATAGAAAAGGAGAAATTTGATAATGAAAAAAAGAACAAAATCACTGATAGCATTCGCTGTTTCTTTTTTGGCAGTAGCACAATTAAGTTGTTCAATGCCAAGTATGATAAAAGGCGATGCTGAAAATCAATCGACGTACACAATTATAACCGATGACGGATACTATGCGGAAACCACGTACTTTTTGACGGAACAGGCATATCAGGAATACTTGGCAAACGAGCATCCCTCTACCAGCCTTTCGGTGCAAACAGTCGGTGAAACCGACTCGCTTGATGAAGACGTTGAGTTTGTTTTGGCGGCAGTACAAACGGTATGTGTGTATGAACAGATCGGGACGGACGGCAACGTAACGGAAAGTCGTGTGTTGAACAAATCGGAATTCGAGGAAAAATTAGACGACTCTATCAGCGGTGGCTCTTCAACCGAGACCATTGGTTCTGATAGCGAGAGCCTCTATTATCTTAACATCAGCATGTCTGTTGTATACAACAAAAGCAGCGAACAATATTCCGTTACGGGTACAGCGAGTTGGAAAAAGGAAATTGTTTGGGCTTGGGATAACTACAAGGCTGCAGAAGAATTCCACTTTGATTATATCGGATTTACCTGGGGTGGAAACAAGACGATCGTTGCTAAATCGCAAAGTATTAGTGGAAACTATTATAATGACGAGGCGGTAAGCTTTTCCAGAAAAACATCGGATTCTTATGTTGGATATGTATGGCAATTTAATGAAAAATCCGGTTATCTCGGTAAAGAGATGGAGCTTGCAACGGCAAAAGTAGATCTTGCAAAAGTCGGTACCAGTGAAAATAAAGAAACAAACGTGAAAATGACATATATACATACCTATGGAGCTTTTGAGGAGAGTATTTCTTTTACTCCTACTGAGGAGGGATGGATTGCACCGAGTTTAGCTTTCACTAAAACGGAAGAGCAATGGCAAATTGAAATCGATGTTCCGGGAATTAAGTATTAAGGAGATTTATAATGAAAAATAAAAAGAAAGATAAAAAGAAAGTTTTATTTGTTGTATTATTATGTGTAAATATTGTATTTTTTGTTTTTAAGTGGATATCGTTGATGCCTTGTGACCCCATTTTAGTGCTGTCTGGTGTCATTTATTCCCAATTAATTGTGTCGAGTTTAAGTGTCGGAATCTATTGTTTCATTGATTTGGTTGATGCAGTGAAAAAAATTGCGAACCCAAAAGAGACAAGCGACACCACTCCGCCCGATACAAAAAAAGAGGATCACGAATAAATTTTTCGTCCGTTTTATGTGTTCATTGCAACCACTAATTTTTAATTGAATATAGTATTGTGGCTATGCGCCTTCAAAAGTCAGACAAAACTTTTGAAGGCGCATTTTTATGCAAGAAACCGCGAAAAAAGGAACAAAAATCGCGTTTGCCTATTGACAATCGTTGACTTTTATGTTATACTACAAAACAACCTAAATGCGCGTGCGTTTTTTTGTAGTGCATTTGATTTGAAAAAAGTAAGAAGTGGATATAAAAAATGGAAGAATTTTACGAACAATTACAATCGACGTCCCCCGTTTCGGCGGTGATTTTGGCAATCGCCATCGTGCTGGCGGCAGGCTTTTTAATGACGCGGTTGACGAAGCTTTTGAAATTGCCAAACGTAACGGCGTATATCTTGGCAGGAATTTTGATAGGTCCGTTTTGTCTGAAAGCCGTGCCGCAAAACGTCATCGACGGATCGGCATTCGTGTCGGATATCGCACTCGCGTTTATTGCCTTTTCGGCAGGGGAATTTTTTCGTATCTCGTCCTTCAAGGGCAAGGGAAAACAGCTGTTCATCATCACCGTTTTAGAGGCGTTGGTGGCTTCTCTGTTCGTCTTTGTGTTGACCTATTTTATCTTGGGACTGGGAATTGCCTTTTCGCTCGTTTTGGCGGCGCTCGCTTCGGCAACTGCGCCTGCTTCCACCCTTATGACCATTCGTCAAACGGGGGCAAAAGGGGATTTTGTGGATACGCTGATTTCCGTCGTGGCTTTGGACGACGTCGTGTCGTTGTTGGCGTTTTCCGTGGCAATTTCCGTGGCGATGGCGTCGATATCCGGCTCGGTGGATGCGTCCACCGTCCTCTTGCCGTTCATGTACAATCTTTTGATGATTGCCTTGGGCGGCGTGATGGGGTATGTATTAAAGCTGTTGATGGCGAAGCGTTCCACGGATAATCGTTTGATCGTATCGATTGCCCTGTTGTTTATTCTTTGCGGCGTGGGGGCGGCACTCGGCGTGTCGCCGTTGCTTGCTTGCATGGTGATGGGGGCGGTGTATATCAACGTATCCGACGACGATAAGCTGTTCAAACAGCTCAACTATTTCTCTCCGCCGATCTTGTTGTTTTTTTTCGTGCGTTCGGGGATGAGTTTTCGTTTGGATACGCTGTTCGATTCTTCTACGAGGATTGCCGGCGTGCCGCTGATCGTTATCGGCGTGTTGTATTTCCTTGTCCGTATTGCAGGGAAGTACTTCGGCGCATACCTGGGGTGCAAATGGAGCAAAAAACCGAAGAGGACGACCCGCACGCTCGGCTTGGCATTGATCCCGCAGGCAGGGGTGGCGATCGGGCTTTCCGAACTCGCCGCGAGAACGATAGGCGGAGAAACGGGGGCGATCATTCAAACGATCATAATGTCGTCGAGTATTTTATATGAATTGATCGGTCCTGCCATGGCAAAGCTTGCACTGGTGCTTTCGGGCGCGATCGGGAATGCGGAAACGCCGACGGTCGAACAAGAAACGCCGCAAAAGACGGAGCGGGAAATCTTGATTGAACGAATGAACGCCATTCAGGCGGAAATCGATAAAAGCAACTATGCGCGAAGCGAGGAAGAACGTGCTTTCTCGGATGCCGCGGACGAATATGAAGAAATATTGTTAAACGGCGATAAAAACAGAAAATTTATTAACAGAAGATGAGGTGAACTATGAACGATATTATTGCGAATTTGTTAGGAGAATGGTGTATAGGCATTTCTTGGGGCGGCGTGCTTTTGAAGGTGACGTTGTCCGTGTTTTTGGGTACGATCGTCGGGTGCGAACGTGCGACGAAACGGCACGCGGCAGGTATGCGTACGTTTATGCTCGTATCGCTTGCGGCGACGCTCGCCGGGATGTTGGACGGGTACTTGATCGGTACGCTCGAAGTACGGTTTCCTGTCGTGATTGCGGCGACGGTCGTGGGGATTGCCATCGTCAGCTCGAATACCATTCTGTATAGCTCGAAAAGTCAACTGAAAGGCTTGACCACGTCGATTGCGCTGTGGGGCGCGTGTTTTGTGTCCGTATTGATCGGTTTGGATTTGTATTTTGTGGCGATCGTGTCGTTTGTCGCGTATATGCTTTGTTTGACGTTGTTTATGAAGATTGAATACGGATTCAAACGGCGTTCTAACCATTTCGAGATCCATTTGGAATTAAAAAATAAAAATTCCTTGCAAGATTTTATTACGGCGGTTAGACGCTTGGGCTTAAAAATCGACAATATCGAATTTAATACGGCATACGTCAATTCCGGGTTGTCGGTGTATTCGATTGCGTTGACGATCATTTCGGGAGAGTTTAAGAAGTTTATCAAACACGACGATATTATTGCGGCGATTGCGCAGCTCGAATACGTAAATTACGTGGAGGAGTTGGACTAAGCGGAAGGGGACTTTTCCGTATTGAATTGTATAATCTGAGCGGATAAAAGCTTTTTGTTTCCTGACTGTTGTGAGCCTGCATTGTTTCAATACTTTTTTAAGAAAAATTATTGCAAACGGTGGAAATATATGGTATAATGTGTATATGGTTTATAAAATTCCGAGTAAATGAATTGACGGATATGCAAGGTGACAATCTTTGATTCGACAATTCAAACGAGAATAAAGCTTATAGAGTGTTTTCACGCTTTCTTTACGGCTTTTATGATAAAAAATACGGAGGTATATGTTTATAGAGAAATTGAAGGGATAAAATGAGGGAATTATATGAAGGATTTTAACAAGAAGAAAAGAATTTTCTGTTAGACAGAAAATTTAAGTGCAGCTCTATGATAAATTTGGAGCAAAAGAAATAAAATATGGATTATTATTATGAAAGGAATTACATTATTTAAGAAAGGGTTACCTGTTATTTTAGCAAGCTTAAGCGTTGTTATCTCGTTGGGAAGTACTTTCCACGAATTGTCTATCAACGCAAGTGCAGAAACGCAAGAGGCGAATACTACTCAAACAGTTTTGGCGGAAGAAACCGATACGACTTATGTAGCACAAGAAGAATATCAAACGGTATTTTCTTATAAGGATATTCTACATATATATTATGAGGGGATTGTAGAACATTGTGAAACTTCCAAAGTGGAAATGGATGAGTCGGTAACGTTAGATGTGTTTTATGATTCTTATTATGAACAAAATACCTATTTAATTTCAGAATATGTAGAGTACTTAAAAACGGTTATCGATAATAAAGGGAAAACGGGCGGAAAATTAACAGTTTCTGATTTATCGGTCAATGCAGGAATTATGGTAACAAGTGGTTCGGGTGATTGGTGGGAAAACATCGATATTAGTAAAGATTTGCCTCAAA
>CAZRAS010000083.1:0-4651 GCA_964598045.1 uncultured Clostridia bacterium
ATCATGCCTGTTCCAAGAAAATTGCGAATTACTGTTTTACCAGCAGGGAGCCTTTCTTCGCTCCTTTACATTATATATAATTTATAGGGTTATCCATCAATGATTTCTTACCACTTGCCTTCTCCGCCGTACTTGCGATAAAATTCTCGCGCATATTCCTTCACGTAACCGCCGAGAATGGATTCGCGCAAGCCCCTCATAAGCTTATGCAGGAAGGTGATATTGTGCAAACTCAAAAGCATCGCACCGTACATCTCATTGACGTTAATCAAATGCCGCAAGTATGCTTTCGTATAGTTTTTACAGCAATAGCAATCGCATTCGTCGTCGAGCGGAGTGAAATCTTCCTTAAATCTCCCGTTTCTCACGACCACTCTGCCGTGCGAAGTCATTGCCGTCCCGTTTCTGGCAATTCGGGTTGCCAATACGCAGTCAAACATATCCACGCCGCGCATCGTTCCCTCGATCAAGCAATCGGGAGAGCCGACTCCCATAAGATAGCGAGGCACGTCGGTGGGCAGCAAGGGCTGCAAATGATCGAGCATTTCGTACATCAAAGGTTTAGGTTCCCCAACGGAAAGCCCTCCGATCGCAATCCCGTGTTTCACAAACGGCAGCGTGCGGCGCAAACTCTCCGAACGAAGATCCTTATACATATTCCCTTGCACGATGGCAAAGAGTGCCTGATCGGGCTTATCGTGGAACTTATAACAACGCTCCAACCAAGCAGCCGTACGTTTCATTGCCGCTTCCGCTTGCGCGTGATTATATCCGTATTGGCTGCACTCGTCAAATGCCATAATAATATCCGCACCGAGGTTCTGTTCCACCCGCATTGCCTTTTCGGGGGTGAAGAAGTGTTTGCTTCCGTCTATATTGGAAGAGAATTCCACCCCTTCGTCGGTAATTTTATTCAATTTCCCGAGCGAAAACACCTGGAATCCGCCGCTGTCCGTTAAAATAGGCTTGTCCCAGTTCATAAATTTGTGCAAGCCGCCTGCCTTTTTCACGATCTCGTCACCCGGACGCATATACAGATGATATGTGTTGGACAAAATAATCTGAGATCCTGCCTCCTTCAAATCGCGGGGAAACACCCCTTTCACCGTCGCCTGCGTACCGACCGGCATATAGACAGGCGTTTCAATATCCCCGTGCGGCGTATGCAACACCCCTGCGCGCGCCCCCGTATCCGGATCTGTCTTAATCACTTCAAAAGAAAAAAATTCGTTATTCAAAATCGTATCCTACCTTTATTAGAGTCATGATTATACCACACTTTCTTAAAAAATGCAATCCATTTTTCTATTCTTTGAATAATGTTCTCCCAAAATTCCTCGATTCTTCCCGAACGTCCTTCCGAGACTTCTATTATTTTATACGGAATATTCCATTATTTTATACATTTATTCGTAAAAAATAAATATTTTTACCAAAAATAATAAATTTTTTCTAAAATTATGCAAAAATCAGTTGACATTCCGTAAAAATGGGTATATAATAACATCACAATCAATCCTGAGCACCCCAAAGAAATCAATCGCCCGGGATTTAGGAGAGAATATTATGAAAATTAAGAAACTTATCGCAAGCGTACTTGCAACCGTATCGGCATTTGCAGCCTTCAGCTTTACTTCCTGCGGACTTTCCGACAGCAACAAGCTTATCGTATACACCGAAGCAGGATTTGCTCCTTGGGAATTTACTCAAAAAGGTTCAACAAAAATCGTCGGGGTCGATATGGAAATCGCGCAATATATCGCAGACAAATACGACTGGGAATTACAAGTTATCAATGGTAGTTTCGATGCAATCTGTGCAGGCATCCAAGAAGATAACGCCCTCGGAATCGCCGGTATTTCATACAACGCAAGCCGTGCGGAAGCTGTTGACTTTTCCGACTTTTATTGGCAAGAAGCATACCAAACTGTCGTTTATAAAAAAGATAGTAACCCCACGATTATCGAAAACGCATTTGCTGTCTCCAATTTCGAGGGTGCAAAACTTGTTTATCAAACGGGCACAACCAGTCAGCTTACCGTAGACGAAAATAAGAGCGATTGGAAGGTAAGCTCTACCGCCGACTTCGGACAGGTCATAGCAGCCTTAGAAGATATGAAGTCCGCCACCGCAAAAGAATACCTGGTTGTCGACTCTCAAGTAGCAGCGCAACTCGTTGCGGATGACAACACTCTTGCTTATGCTCAAATTGAAGATATGGGACCCGAAAGTTACGGCATCGTCGCCAAGAAAGGTAACACTGAAATGATTGAAAAAGTAAACGCTGCACTCGCAGAATTACTCAAAGACGACAAAACAGGCAAGAACCAAATCGAAAAATGGTTTGAACAATATTCAGCCATCTCAAGCGATGAGGAATAATATTCCTTAAGTTCGCAAATTAGCTTAGCTAAAAAATAAGAAAGGGAGAGTCGAAATATATTCGGCTCTTCCCTATCGTTTTGAAAGGATAAAATTACCATGAATTTTTTAACTGATCTCTGGGCAGATTTCCAAAAATGTTTTTTGAATGACTCCATGTGGATGATGTATCTCAAAGGGCTGCGCAATACCCTATTTATTTCCTTGGGCGCATGTATTTTGGGATTGTTAATCGGCATCGTAGTTACATGCATTCGCATTGCCCCCAAAACTCACCCCGTCATCAAGATATTAGATAAAATCTGCGGCGCATACATTACCGTCATTCGCGGTACTCCTGTCGTCTTGCAGCTGTTCATCTGCTATTTCGTTCTTTTAATCGGCATACGCAACGATAAGCTCTTCGGTATCGAAGGAACCGAAGGCATATTCGTCGCCATCATTACATTCGGCATTAATTCGGGCGCTTATATGTCGGAAATTCTTCGCGGAGGAATTAACGCGGTCGATAAGGGACAAATGGAAGCAGGTCGTTCCTTGGGCTTGAGCTGGATGCAGACATTTATTCGCATCATTTTACCACAAGCACTAAAAAGCGCAATCCCCACGATGTTTAACGAATTCATCACCTTAATCAAGGAAACTTCCGTTGCCGGATATGTTGGGATTATCGATTTGACAAAAATTCAATCTTACATTACAGTGCAAACCATGGAACTGTTCATGCCTCTCATTTTGATTGCCCTTATCTATCTCATCATCGTGCTTGCATTGGAACAGGTACAAAAAAGAATAGAAAAAACACTTGCCAAGAGCGAACGTTAAGGAGAATAATTTATGCAAAATCAAACACCCATGTCTACAACGAACGCAAAAGAGCCTCTTTTATCTGTCCACGATTTAGAAAAAAAATATAAAAACCTCGAAGTGCTGAAAGGCGTAAATTTGAATGTATATAAAGGAGACGTGATTGCTATAATCGGTCCTTCCGGCTGTGGGAAATCCACCTTTTTGCGCTGTTTGAATTTTTTAGAAATGCCAAATGCCGGCACAATCCGTTTTAAAAATAACGTTATTTTTAAGAACGAACGCGTATATTTCAAGCGGCAGATGAAAACGCTCAAAGCCACGAAAGGCTACGATAAAACACAATATGCGAAAATCGAAAAAGAATACCTATCGCTCAAAGCTGAAGAAACGCCTATTCAAAAGACGATGGACAAGCAAATCAACCTGCACCGTCAAAAAGTGGGCATGGTATTTCAGCAATTCAACCTGTTTCCCCACTTAACCGTTCTTCAAAATATCACGCTCGCCCCCGTAAAACTTAAAAAAGTCCCCGTAGAAGAAGCGAACGAGAAAGCCATGGAACTTCTTAAAAAAGTCGGCTTGGCGGAAAAGGCAAACGTCTACCCGAATACTTTATCGGGCGGTCAAAAACAACGTATTGCTATTGTACGCGCCTTGGCAATGAACCCGGAAGTTATGCTCTTTGACGAACCCACGTCTGCGCTTGACCCAGAAATGGTCGGCGAAGTGTTAAAGGTTATGACAGAACTCGCAAACGAAGGCATGACCATGGTCGTAGTGACGCATGAAATGGGGTTTGCCCAAGAAGTGGCGACGCGCGTCATCTTCATGAGCGACGGCGTCATCAAGGAAGAAAACAATCCTCAAGCATTTTTCAAAAATCCCAAAGACGAACGCTTGAAAGAATTCCTGTCCAAGGTGCTGTAAGATGTTTTTTAACTACCATACACACACGAAACGTTGCAATCATGCCGTGGGAACGGAACGGGAATATGTGGAAAATGCCATTCAAAAGGGCATGACCGTCCTCGGCTTTTCCGACCATGCCCCCTATCTCTTTCCGACCACCGACTACTATTCCTTTTTTCGTATGCGGACAGACGAGCTTTGCGCCTATGCCGATGCCATTCGTTCCCTTCAAAAGCAATATGAAAAGGATATTCGCATTTTACTCGGATTCGAGTTGGAATACTATCCCGAATTTCACAAAGAAGAAATGAAATTTTTACAAAAGGTCTCCCCCGATTATCTTATTTTGGGGCAGCACCTTTTGAACAACGAACTCGATCAAGTGGTATCCTCTCGACTTTCTACGGACGAACAACTCGCCGCTTACGTATCGCAAGTGATCGAAGGGTTACAAACGGGAGACTTTCTCTATCTAGCGCACCCCGATTTACCGGGATACGGATTTTCCGAGCAAGCCGTCCGTCGAGAATATCGTCGTCTTTGCAAAGGA
>CAZRAS010000084.1:0-4648 GCA_964598045.1 uncultured Clostridia bacterium
TAAGAATATTTTTAAGTTCTTCTGCCAATGCCTTGCAATCTTCTTCGACGTCCGCTACGTTAGCGTCATAAACAACGCTATCGTTTTTAATTTCGATTGTAGCGTCTTGACGAGCCACAAGGATAATCGTTGCGTCGTCTACGGTGATTTTTAATTCGCAGAACTTCGCGAGTTCGCTGTCCGAAAGCACGCCGTACACTTCGCTTCGGTCGTTATGCGTAACGTCGCCGACCAAACCGTCATCCGTCACTTCTTGATATTTAGTCACAAAGCCGAAATTATATTCGCCCGTTGCCGTGCTCACAGGCAAACTTTCCAGCACAATCTTAAACGTGTCGGTTTCCACTTCCGAACCCGTCACCGTCACCTTCCAACCGCTTAAAATTTCGGTAGACATTGCACCCGTAACTTTAGGCAATTTATCGGCGTGCAATTTCCCTTCTCATTATTTTAAGTTATCATTTATGTGTCGACACGCATAAAAAAGTAAAATCCAATTCGTCGTCGAAAAGATAAGGAATAGACAAAAAAGAAGTTTTCGGCAAAATCTCCCGTATTTCTTTGCAAAAAGCATGAAAATCGGTTGACTATTTCAGGAAAATCGGCTATAATAATTGCGTATGCTGTGTAAATATGCATGGCATTGCCTTGCACGTCGGAGCAGACGTGCCGAATAAGACCAGGAGGTGAAAAAATATGGCTAAATACGAAATGCTCTATTTGCTCAACAACGACTTAACGGATGAAGCGAAGGATGCGAAAATCGCAAAATTCGAAAATGTTGTTACGTCGATGGGTGGCAACGTTGAGTCTTCGGAAAAGTGGGGTACCAAGAAAACTGCTTACCCTATCAAGTTTAAGAATGAAGCTTACTACATTCTTATGACGTTCGAAGCTGACGGCAAAGTCGTGGAAGAGCTTAAACGTATCGCATTGATCGATGCGGACGTCGTTAGACGTTTGATTACGAAGCTCAACTAATCAGAGGAAAGCACTATGAACAAAGTATTTTTAATCGGAAATTTAACGCGTGACCCTGAACTTCGCGAAACCCCTTCGGGCGTTCCCATGTGTCGCTTCGCGATTGCCGTACAGAGACCTTATTCTTCTCAGGACGGCGAACGTCAAACGGACTTCTTTGAATGCACCGCATGGCGTGGCTTGGGCGAAACGATTGCGCGTTATACCAAAAAGGGCAAAAAGGTTGCCGTAAGCGGAAGCATTCAAATCCGCAACTATGAAGACAACCAAGGTCAAAGACGTACTGCCGTAGACATCATCGTACAGGATTGTGAATTCCTGTCCCCGAGAGACAGCGGCGATTCGTTCGACGAAACACCTGAAATGCCCCGTCAGTCCGCTCCCAAGAGAAAACCCACTCTGCAGGCAATGGACGACGACAGTGACATTCCCTTCTAAGATATAGGGAAACAAATAATAAAAGGAGTATTACGGATCATGGAAGAAAAAGCACCCGTTAGAAAGGTATTCAAAAAAGCGCCCCGTAAAAAGGTTTGCGCATTCTGCCAGGAAAAAATTGACACAATCGATTACAAAGACGTAAATCGTTTGAAGAAATACATTGCGGAAGGCGGTAAGATCCTTCCCCGCAGAATGACCGGTACTTGCGCAGCGCATCAAAGATTGCTTGCAACGGCTATCAAGCGTGCAAGAATCACCGCTCTTCTCCCCTTCAAAGGCGAGTAATCAGTAAGTAGTAAAAATACCGAAGCATCACGCTTCGGTATTTTTTTATTTTCCTCTTTTTTTCTGCCCGCTTTGCAAAAAATAAATTTTTCACGACGAAACACTTTGTAAGTCAAATACGAGCCAAAAGCATTCGCTTTTGACTCGTACCGTTTTCTTCTCTATTCGACGATTTTATCGATTAACGCTGCACTCTGCCGCTGCCGTCGCCGCCGGCAAGCTTTTCCACTTCCGCCACGGATACACGGTTGTAGTCCCCTTCCACAGAATGTTTCAACGCAGATGCCGCTACGGCAAATTCAATGGCTTCCTGCGTAGACTTTCCGTTCAACAAGGCATAGATCAAGCCGCCGCCAAAGCTGTCGCCGCCGCCCACACGGTCTACGATGCGCAGATGATAGCTCTTGGAGAAGCAGTAATTTTCCCCGTCGTACAACATCCCTGCCCAGTCGTTATCGCTTGCGGAAATGGACGTACGCAACGTAATTGCTACCTTTTCAAACCCGAATTTATCGGCAAGCTGTTTCGCAACCGACTTATACCCTTCATGGTTGAGCTTACCACCGTAAATATCGGTGTCCTCCGCCTCGATACCGAAAACGTCCTTGGCATCCTCTTCGTTGGAAATACAAACGTCCACATATTGACAAAGTTCGGTCATTGCCACTCTTGCTTCTTCTCTCGTCCAAAGTTTTCCGCGGTAATTCAGATCGCAGGAAATCTTCACGCCGCGCGCTTTTGCCGCTTTACAAGCTTCTACGCAAATTTCTGCCACGTTTTTGCCGAGTGCCGGGGTAATCCCCGTGAAATGGAACCAGTCCGCACCTTCGAAAATACGATCCCAGTCAAAATCTTCCTTGCTTGCCATGGCAATTGCGGAGTAAGCTCTGTCGTAAATACATACGGAACCACGCTGGGAAGCGCCCTTTTCCAAATAATAAATCCCCACTCTGTCGCCGCCGCGCACGATTTTAGACGTATCCACCCCGAATGCACGCAAAGAATTTACTGCCGCTTGTCCGATCGCATGTTTGGGCAACTTGGTCACGTACACGCTGTCCATGCCGTAGTTGGCAAGAGAAACCGCTACATTCGCTTCACCGCCGCCGAACGTTGCCTGCATCTGGTCGTTTTGAAAAAAACGATAATATCCGTTGGGCGCAAGGCGCAACATAATTTCACCAAAAGTTACGATTCTTTTCATTATTTTATTCTCCTAAAAACGAAAACTTACTTATCTCTTATTTTTGCGCGTTCATTTTTTCCAACGCTTCCTTCACATAGAACGAACCGCCAACCGCTT
The DNA here is from genome assembly GCA_964598045.1 of uncultured Clostridia bacterium. Lineage (GTDB taxonomy): Bacteria > Bacillota > Clostridia > Christensenellales > Borkfalkiaceae > Scatosoma. Next base: position 3,011 of record CAZRAS010000084.1, read on the forward strand.
CGATCTTATCCCATGCCAAAAATTCTTCGATGTTGCTTCGATCCACACCGCCCGTGGGAATAAACTTGATCTGGGGGAAGGGTGCAGCCAACGCCTTCATCGCCTTCAAACCGCCATACACGTTTGCAGGGAAGAATTTCACGGTCGTGATCCCCAATTCCAACGCTTGCATAATCTCCGTCGGAGTTACGCAACCGGGATAGTAAGGAACGTTCTTTTCCTTACAAATCTTCGCAACGGCAACGGAAAGCCCGGGCGACACGATAAACTGTGCGCCTGCCGCCAACGCCGCTTCGCATTGCTCGCCGTTGATGACGGTGCCTGCGCCGATGCTCATCTCGGGATAATGTTCGCAAGCATATGCAATCGCTTCCGCAGCACAAGCGGTGCGGAAAGTGATTTCCGCCGTGTGAATACCGTTATTTTTCAACGCCGTCAAGATCGTATCCGTTTCGGAAAGCTCTTTAATGACGACAACAGGTACATATTTTTCCATAATCATTTACCTCTATTTATTAGTATGAATACTTATACCCCGGAATATGCCGCAAATCCGCAATCGATGGGAAGCACGACGCCGGTGATGGCAGACGCCGCCTTATCGTCGCAAAGGAACAAGGTTGCTCCGATAAGTTCGTCCGCATCCACAAATCTATCCATGGGCGTACCCTTCAAAATCTTTTCCGAACGTGCGGTGGGCGTGCCGTCCTCATTGTAAAGGAGCGCCTTATTCTGCGCAGATACAAGGAAACCGGGCGCAATCGCATTACAACGGATTCCCGTGCCGGCGAAGTGCGTCGCCAACCACTGCGTGAAGTTGGAAATACCTGCTTTCGCTGCGGAGTACGCAGGAATTTTGGTAAGAGGAATATAGGCGTTCATCGAAGAGATGTTGAGGATGCAACCGCCCTTTTTGCCTACCATGTCTTTAGCGAATGCCTGCGTAGGCAAAAGCGTACCCTGAAAATTGAGTTTGAATACGAAGTCCACACCCGCCGAATCCAAATCGAAGAAAGACTTGCCGCCTTCCTTTGCCGTATGTTGATATTCGTTATCCGTCGTTGCTCTGGGGTTGTTTCCGCCTGCACCGTTCACGAGAATATCGCAAGATCCGAGATCTTTCAAAACAGCCTGATGCACTTCTTCCAAAGCCGTGCCGTCAAGCACGTTCGCCTTATAACCTTCGCAGACATACCCTTCCGCTTTCAATTCGTCTGCAAGTTTTTTCACAGCCTCTTCATTCAAATCGAGGGCTGCCACCTTTGCGCCGCTCTGCGCGAACGCTCTTGCCATGGCGCCGCAGATCAATCCGCCCGCACCCGTCACCACCACTACTTTTCCTCTGTAATCGATGTTCAAAGGTAAGTTCATCATTTTTCTTTTCTCCTTATCATTTTTCCTTATTTTCTTTGTCTAATTTATCGAGCATATCCCATACGCCGAGCATATACATAATTCCAAGCGCACGATCGTATAATCCGTACCCCGGACGAACCGTACCCGGCTTTCCCCCCCAAAGGTGTCTACCATGGTCGGGACGAATATACCCTTCGTAACCGCAATCGTGATATGCCTTCAAGATATCGAGGATCCTTGTATCTCCGTCGCAATCTCTGTGGCTGGCTTCCGAAAAATCTC
>CAZRAS010000085.1:0-4647 GCA_964598045.1 uncultured Clostridia bacterium
AAGAAGTAGTCGAAGAGATCGTCGAAGAAACTCCCGTGGAAGAAGTGGTCGAAGAGATCGTCGAAGAAGCTCCCGTGGAAGAAGTAGTCGAAGAAATTGTCGAGGAAGCTCCCGTGGAAGAAGTAGTCGAAGAAATTGTCGAAGAAACTCCCGTGGAAGAAGTTGTCGAAGAGATCGTTGAAGAAACTCCCGTAGAGGAAGTGGTCGAAGAAATCATTGAGGAAATTCCTGCAGAAGAAGTTATCGAAGATGTCATCGAAGTGTTTGAAGAAACGCCTGCCGAGGAAACACCTATAGCAGAAACACCTGTTGAAGAAGATGCTGAAGATGAGGTGGAAGAAGAAGTGGCGGTGTCGGAAGCTGAATTGATGAAGCAGGTCAGCGCGGAAGAACTCGCCGAGGAAATGAAGCACGTGGAAGAACTTTTGGGCGTAGCCGAAGAGGATTTGACGGCAGCACAAAAGCTTGCGAGAGCACATTACTATCGTCGTCTGTCCACAAAGGAACGTCGCAAACTCAAGAGATTGAAAAAGAAGGCTAAAAACGGAAAAAATAAGAAATAATGAGGGGCGCGGCGGTGAAACGCCGCGTACTTTCTAAAGGAAAAGTATGAAAAAGATATTTGTAAAAGTGATGGCGATTTCTTGTGCGCTTATATGTATGGGATTGAGCGCTTGTCGCCCGAGTGTACCCGATGGGGAAATTACGGTGTATATGCCCGACGGGGCGCCTGCGTTGGCACTAGCCGAACTCATGTATGAAGATACGGAAGACGACGGATTTACCTATCGTGTCGTAAACTCCGATTTGATTGCGTCCAAAGTGACGAATCAGGATAAGACGAAGAATGCCGATATTTGCGTTATGCCCGTGACGGCGGCGGCGAAATTGCTTGGAACGGGAGAAGAATATAAGATGCTCGGCACGGTTACGCACGGCAATTTATATTTGCTTGCCAAGGATTCTGCAGAAATCACTGCGGATAATTTGAGTACGCTCGTCGGGAAAAAAGTCGGGGTCTTACAGATAAACAGCGTTCCCGGCCTTACTTTCAAAGCGATGTTAAGAGATCACGGGCTTGCTTGGCAGGAACTGACGAATGACGGCACCATGGCTGAGGATAAAGTCAATTTAATTGCCATTTCGGACGCGAGTGCAGTTGGCACTATCGAGGCCGATTATTTCATGGTTGCCGAGCCTGCGGCAAGTGCGCAGAGTAAAAAAGGATATTCCGTTGTCGGAAACGTGCAGACGCTGTACGGCGGAGAAAACGGATTCCCGCAGGCGGCGCTTGTGGCAAAGACGAGTTTGCTCGAAGAAGACGAGGATCGGGTGAAATTGTTTGTGGAAAGAGTGGAAAATGCTTCGACGTGGTTGACGAAAACGGATGGCGCGACACTTGTGGAGACGTTGAACGCGCACATGGAAGACGCCGAGTCGGAAACGTCTTTGAAGGCACCCTTGCTTACGAAGACAGCACTTGAAGGTTGTGGAATTCGTTTTACGTACGCAGCCTCCGATTTTGAAGAAGTCAATGCGTTTTTGACGAAACTGCTTCTCGTCAACGATAATGCTACGGCGATGCCTACTGAAAGCTTCTATTGGAATTACGCAAAGGCATGAGGAAAATACTTGCGAAAACTGCATGGCAAACGTTGGCGGCGATCGGATTTTTGATCGCCGTTTGGGCATGTTTATATTTTGTGGCAGGGAACGAGTTGCTTGTGCCCTCTTTGCTCGATTGTTTTGTTAAAATGGGGGAGCTTCTTATCAGCGGCAGTTTTTGGACTGCGTTGGCAATGAGTTGCCTTCGCGCGTCGGAAGCTTTCTTCATTTCTTTTGGTTTTGCCTTGTTTTTTGCAATACTTTCGTATATGGTTCCCTCCGTTGAGAAGTTTTTCGCCCCGTTGGTGTCTGCGCTTCGTTCTTTGCCGGTGTTGGCGGTGCTTTTGATTTTGCTCTCCGTGTTGAATGCCGGACAAGCCCCCGTTGCCGTCGCGTTTTTGTCTCTATTTCCTATGTTATATACGGGAATTTTGGCAGCACTTTCGGGAATAGATAAACAGCTTGTTGCCATCAGTCGCGTACACGGTACTCCCGTATGGCGAAAAATCACTCGGATCTATCTGCCTCTTTCGGCACCCTACGTTTTGCGAGAATCGGGGGGAGCTTTGGCGTTTTCGTTAAAACTGATCGTTTCGGCGGAGGTTTTGGCGAGTACGGCGAGAAGTTTGGGGGGTATGATGCAAGAGGCGAAAGTTTATGCGGAGATTCCGCAGCTTTTTGCGCTTGTATTTATCACCTTTTTCGTGGGACTGGCGGTAGAGCTTGCCGCCTCCCTGCTTGCTTCTTATGCGGAGGAACGTATTCGATAAACTTAAAAAAGTATTCTTTTACGAGTGTGCGTAGATGAATTAAATATTCGATGATGAAAAAGTTCCGAAAAAAATCGGGACTTTTTATTAAATCGCTTGTTATTATCGATAAAAAGTTGTATAATGATAAAAAGGAGCCGATTATGAAGAAACAAGTGGAAGCAAAAGATATATCCAAGGCGACGGTGGCGCGTATGCCGCTATATTTACATTTTTTACAGGAAGAGGCGTCGAAAGGGGCGCAATATATCTCTTCCACGGTGATTGCACAGAATATTTCCGTATCCTCGGTGCTGGTGCGCAAAGATTTGGCACTTGTCTCTTCGGAGGCAGGGCGACCTCGTTTGGGTTTTGCAATCAGTCGTTTGATCGTGGATATCGAAAAGTTTTTAGGCTACGACGTGCTTTCCGACGCCGTAATCGTGGGGGCGGGAGGTCTTGGCAGAGCCTTTCTCGGTTACGAAGGGTTTAAGAATAACGGACTCAACATCGTTGCTGCGTTCGACGTGTCCGAAAAGCTCATCGGAACTCACGTATTGGGCAAGGAAATTTTGCCCATTTCCGAGCTGGATTCTTTCGTAAAAGAACATAAGATCCGCATCGGGATCATCACCGTTCCGAAAGCTGCCGCACAGGATGTCTTGAATAAAATGGTGGGGGCAGGTATTAAAGCAATTTGGAATTTTGCCCCGGCGCCGTTGCGCGCCCCCAAGGACGTCGTACTCAAAACGGAAGATTTGGCAGCGTCGCTTGCCATGCTTGCGGGAAAACTGTATACCTGATCGTCGTTGGACGAAGAAAAGCCCCGAGCAGGGGCTTTTTTGATATAAAGAAAAACTACGCGATAGGACTATGTATGTGGATGATTATCGTTTCCCGAAAATCGTTTCTTGAAATTGTCGTATGGACACGTGTGCATATGAAGAGATATGCATGGGGAAATCGATGGGTGATTTTTCTAAAAAATTTTTCAAAGGGGTAAAAATTCTTCCATATATAATATAATAATTCAAAAAAATCGAAAAAATTCATAAAAATCTATTGACAACAAAATAAAAAGTGTATATAATAAAATTATAATAACAGATGTATCTCCACGGTATAATCAAAAGAAAGCATGGTTGCATAAGGTATATTTATGAATCTTTCCGTAATTACCATCTTAATAATCTGCGCCTTCTTTTTATTCGGAGTAAAGTATTTGCAGGATTCCTGCAAGAACGGCACATTGGAAAAGAGGTTACAGAGCTTTGCACGCAACGCCCTGCGCATTACTTATTTAGGTATTGCGGCAGTCGGTGTGCTTTTGCTTGCGCTCTTCTTTTTCCCCGTTCTTAGATTTGTGGGATTTGCCGTTATTCCGAGCGGTAGTATCCAAGTAATCCGTAAGCTGCTGAAAGCGGTTTTCAAATTTGATTCCGTCTATGCTACCTTACAACTTTTAGCGTGTGCGGCGCTTTTTGCTGCCGGATTCAGTTTGCTCTTTTCTATTTTCGGATTTGTTGCGGCGAGAGTGTTCGCGATTTTCCGTTTTGTGAAGGGCACTTATGTAAAAAATACATCCGAAGCATGGAGGAATTCGGGTGGCGAGCGGAAACGCTCGTTCGGGAAAATCTTCCTTCATTTTGCTCATTTGAGAATTTAATAGACAGCCTGACGGACAGCAGACCCGTCGGGCTAAAGGCAGTTTTTCTGCCTGAGAAACGCACAATATTTTCATACTAAGCTTTCGTGGCAGTCGAACGCTGTTGCGCTTGTGCGCATCATGCGATATTCCCGTTGTTTTTATGGTGAACGGGAAAGACGGTCACAAATCGCCTTTTTCCCGCGCACGTACGTGCGTAGGCGCGTGAGCGCCTACGAAAACTCTTTAACAGAGCGTCGCGGAACGCGAAAAGGTCGAAAGCGACGGTTTGAATCGTTGGCGTTTTTTTGTTACAGAAAAGCAGGGAGAATTTTTTGCCATTTTTCTCCCGCCTTGCGCCAAAATCGGAAAGATTCTCCCTTTTTTGCAAGAAAGGAGGGGGAGTGGAATATATATTTACCGCGAGATAGAAAGAAATCTTGCGAATAGGAGGAGGCATTTCATGCTAATAGAAGTCAAAAATCTTTGTAAACGTTATACTGCGAAAGCAGACTATACGATCAAGGATATTAATCTGTACGGGAACGCCGGAGAAATCATCGGCGTTTTGGGACATAACGGTGCGGGGAAATCCACCACCATCAAGTGTTTGACGGGGATGCACCCTTACGAAGAGGGTACGATTCG
>CAZRAS010000086.1:0-4638 GCA_964598045.1 uncultured Clostridia bacterium
CCTCAAAGGAAAGAATGCGTCCGTCCAACGCAATTTCATCCCCCTCTTCTACATTCGCTCCAAGAGTCGCCAACTCTCCGTTGATGGTTACGCGGCACGCCTGAATCATTTCGTCTGCGCGACGTCTGCTCGCCACGCCTTTATCAGCCAAAAATTTGTTAATTCGCATAGTTTTCCTTCTTCTTTCGTCTTTATTTTACCTTTATAGTTTATACAAATTTCCCGAAAAAAGCAACCGTTTTGAGAGATAGATTGCAAATTGTCCGATAATTTCTTTGTTTTTTGAGGAGATAAACCGAGTTTTGACCTCCAACTGTTCTTTTTCTCCGTCCGAAAGCGGATAATAGAAGTCCTCTTTTACGCAGCCGTTCATTTTTTCATCCCCTTTTTGAACGGGCAATAACGTTCCCTCTTTCATCAAACATTGCATTTGATAGGCGTCAAAGGCATCATCGAGCAAGGCAGACGAGCGTTCATACATCGGTGAACAGTTCAACACGGTGCAAATCAGCGTCATGCCATTTCTTTTCGCAGCGGAAACGAGACATCTTCCCGCCTCTTTCGTATACCCAGTTTTAACGCCGATTCCCCCTTCGTACGAATACAACATTTTATTCTTGTTTTTCCAGTTTCTCGGTGCATAATATTGCGTGGATACGATTTTTTGAAAAGTTGGATCTTTCATGGCAAATCGCGTGATATAACACAGATCTCGGGCAGTCGTATAATGATTTTCGGCAGGTAAACCGTGCGGATTGGAAAAACGGGTATACAAAGCACCTGCCATTTGCGCCGTCCTATTCATGTCCGAGGCAAAATGAGACAAGGAGCCACCGAAGCGCAATGCCAATGCCGTGGCACAATCATTTCCCGAACGAAGCATCAAACCATACAACAAATCTTCCACCGTGTAACAATCTCCCGCTTTCAAATATACGGAAGAGCCCTCGATGCCTGCGGCTTCTTCGGGAATAATGATCTCTTCTTGTAAATCGTCGCATAACCGCAATACGGTAGCCGCCGTAGCAATCTTCGTCGTGCTTGCCATCGGCAAACGAAAATCGCCGCGAGATTCATAGAGAACACGCCCCGAAGCACACTCGATAACGCATTCGACTCGTCCCGCACTTCCCACCTCGGCAAGTGCTTTTCGTATCAAAATAAACGGCGATAGGCACATATGCGCACATAAACACAAGACGGAAAGGACAAGTATGCAATATTTTCGCATCGTTCAATCTTTTGCCATGACGTCGTGTACGATTTCGCCTGCTCGCTCGATCAAGTTGTCAATCGGCTCCTCCGTAACTTTCAAAATACGACAAGTTTTTCCGTCGTCGATTAAAAATCCCAAGGGCTTCATGCTGATGACGGCGCCGCTGCCGCCCGCAAACGGAAACGTATCCGCTTTTTTAATCACTTTAATCTCCCCGTACTCTCCGCCACCGGTCAAATTCCCCAACGTCACCTTGGAAAAAGGAATGATTTGACATCCGCTTGCCGTGATAATCGGACTTCCGATCACCGTGTTGACGTCCGCAAGAGAATCCAGCTTTTCCAAAGACGCCTCGATTAAATTGTTGATTTTCTTATTTTAGTCTGGCATAGTACCTTTACCTTCTCCTTTAACAATTTGAAAAAACTCTTCAGCAAAATAAAAAGATTAAAACGAATGGTAAAATGTAAAGAAATTCGTAAAACGTCTCCCTCGCAAAGCCATAGGTTGTTCCGCAAATTCTCTTTTTTCCCTCCTTGCGATAGAAAACAGATGCGAAAAATCGTCAGCGCGAACAAAGTATAAATCAAATATTCCGCACCCGTTTCCGCCGTAATTTTTAACGACGTAAGCCGAAAACTTCGCATGATCGAAAAGCGTTTGCGCTCGTTATCCAAGTCGGAATATGGCACCACAATCGCCTTTCGCGGAGATATATGAAGGGCAATCCCACCGCGATAAGTTGCAAGATATCCGCCCATCACCCTCAAAAATTTATAAATTTTGACGGAAAATGCAAGTTTGCGCCCGTTCACATCGTAAAATCCGTCCGTTTCCAAATAGATGGGAAAGAACAGAAACAGTAGTCCCCCGAAAACACTGCCGCCGATCATAAAAAACGACCTGTCCATATCATCAATATGGGCAGGTCGTTAGAAAATATGTATTTTTGAGATCAACGGGTTTATTGAATTTTAATAATGCCGTCTTCGATATCCTTTAAGAAATCGGGCAGTTCGAATCCGTCCACGGTCTTGGGGGCTTGATTTTGCCCGTCGGCAGCAGCCGTCTCTGCATCCGGCAATAAATCGGGGTCTTCATCGGGATTATAAACGTCTTTCTCGTAAAGATAGGTGCTGTTGTCTTCTTGCACGGCACTCAAAGAAGAAATTTTCGCCATAAGCTCATCATAATCGGGCAACTCTTTCAAGGAATGTAACTTAAAGCGTTTGAGGAAATTGTCCGTCGTCGCATACAACGTAGGACGACCGGGCGAATCCTTTCTTCCGCAAGGCTCGATCATTTCCAAGCTTAACAATGTGGTAATTGCATAATCGCTGTTCGTGCCTCGAATGGATTCCAACTCCGTACGGGTAATCGGTTGCTTGTAGGCAATGATTGCCGCGCATTCCAAAATCGTTTTCGTAAATTCTTTTTCTCGAATAGGCGTCAGTACCAAGGAAATGGCATCTTTATAGTCGGGATTTGTAGCAAATTGCAATTTGTGATTAAAATTAAGCAAGCGAATTCCGCAATCTTCCGAATATTTTTTCTCAAGCTGACGAATTGCCGTATCTACGTCACGTTTGGTTATATTTAACTTTTCACGCAACAAATCTACGGGAACCGCATCTCCGGAAGCAAACAAAATCCCCTCAATTATATTCGTCAATTTCTCCAATTTCTTCATCCTCCTTCTTATCAGGATTTTTCTTAATCGTAATGGTTGAGAACAGATCTTCCTGTTCCACGAGAATAAATTGATGTTTCAAAAGTTCCAAGAGCGCCTGGAAGGTCGTTACCACCTCAGGTACACTTGCATTTTCGTCAAATAAAGCCTCGAATTGCATACATTCTTGAAGGGCAATCTTTTCCCGAATATGTTTAATTTTATCGCGCACGGTGTAGACGTCGCGAGGAATTTCACGTGGAGGAGGCGCTTCGCGACGCTGCGTTTCCAAACGAACCATCATCTTCGTGAAGGCGTTCATCAGTCCATCCAACGTCATATCGCCATACTGTACTTGCGTCGAAGAAAAGTCCTTATCCGGTTCTTTGAATATATACCCCAACGTTTCTCGTTCGCGCAACTTTTTGGTGGTTTGATATTCTTCCAACGCCTCGATCAACTCACGTTCGGAATTATAGGTGCCGTCCGTAAAGTCGTCGTTGTCCGCCCAATCATAATCATCGTCGGGAGGTGGTAACAGTCGTCTTGCTTTAATATCGATAATCGTCGCCGCAATCGATAGATATTCGCTCGCTCTATCGAGATCGATAAACGGAAGTCCCTTCATGTACGCCAAGAATTGTTCGGTAACTTGAGACACAAACACGTTCTTGATTTCGATTTTCTCCTGATTGATCAAATATAGCAACAAATCGAGGGGGCCTTCGAAGTTATCGAGCACCGTCGTATAATCTACTTCCGTTTCAAAATTTTTCACAGAATCTACCGTCAATTTTTCCATGAAAGACTCCTTATACAAATAAACTGAAAATCCAATCCCAAAGCAACGTAATCGGTTTTCCGAAAAATTCCGTTGCGAATGTCAAAGCATAGCCGAGAATATCGATGTATTCCAAAAAGGATGCCCGACTTGCAAATATGTGCAGAAAGATTAACCCCATTAAAACGTAATATCCGTAGTCGCGCAGGAAACGATAAATCTTCCCTCTTCTCGTATTTACGGCATCCACGATACGAAATCCGTCAAGCGGATAAAAAGGCAAAAGGTTGAACACGCAAAAGCTCAACGAACAAGAAAACAAGCCTCCGAACAAATACTGTAAGAAAATTTCCATATACGTACCCGAAACAAGCGGACAAAGGTATATCAAAACAAGTAAAAACAACGGATACAGCACGAACGCCATGCAGTAGTTCATCAATACCCCTGCCGCCGAAGTCCATAAGCACCCCTTGCGATAATCCTCGAAATTATCGGGATTGACGGGAACGGGTTTTGCCCACCCGAACCCTGCCAACGCAAACATGACGATTCCCAAGGGATCAAAATGTTTGAGTGGGTTCAACGTCATTCTTCCGGCGAACTTGGCAGTGGGATCTCCGCATTTATAAGCCGCAAAGGCATGCGCGAATTCATGAAAGGTCAAAACGACTGCCGCCGCGATAAATTGTGCTATAATACTAATAAAATAATCCATATTGGCTATATTATACCATATCCTTACAAAAATTGCAAGTATGCGACGTGTCGGTTTTATGAAAAAATACTTAATTCCTTACCGTTTTTTGACGAAAGTTTTTTCGTACTTTACTTTTTCAATCGTTCGGGAATCACGTCGTTTCGATTCAAATCTTCATAGCTCTGCGGACGAACGATATATTCGGCTTTTCCCTCGTGAACCAACACGCAAGGCGGAATCAAATTCCGATTATAATTCATCGCCATGGAATA
>CAZRAS010000087.1:0-4529 GCA_964598045.1 uncultured Clostridia bacterium
AGGTGCTTAAAAACGAGAAGATCGATATTACGGATAAAATCGATCCTCTGCAAGTGGAAAATATCGAGTATCTAACCTACCTCTATTCTCCTAAATTCGTCAAGGACGTCACGAAAAAACAAGCGAAAGTATTCGATAGTCTTTACGGATTGTTTACCGGGGAGGAATGTAAGGAGTTCGTGGAGGAAATTATTTCCGAAAGTCAAGCGCAGCTGTCGGCGTACGAGGGGATCAAAAACGCTTCGATGCGAGTACGGCGTGCGGTGTTGGGCGAGATTAAGGAGAAAAAGGGCGGAGGATTGTATTACACGAAATCTTTCCGAGAACTTATGAACAGCATTCTCGATATCGAGGATTTTTTCAACGGAACGCTCAAAAGCGAACGAGCGAAATCACCCGAATATTTCTATCGTCAGCTGATGTCCTTCTATAAGAGTGCGAGATTTGCCGTGCGCAATACCGATCGAATTATTCAAGAAGCGGAAACGAGCCTTTCCGAACTTGCGGTAAGTATTGAAAAAGAAATCACCGATTTGCAGCGTTTTAAGCAAAAAATCGGGAATATCACCGTGTATATGTATGCCGATCGTATCGCACGGAGAAAGGAGATTTTGGAGGAGATTCAAAAGACGAAGGAAAGAGTGCTTTCGATCGGGGAACGAAATACGGCGTTTTCGGAATTCTATCGATATCTTCGAGGAGAGAAAAATTTCTCGGCGATCGGAGAAGGGGATTCTTTTATCGATATTGTGCGATATTTTTATCGAGAAACGGTAAAAAAATATAAAGTAAGCTATGGAATGACTTCCAAGAAGATGTATCGCTCGGATGCGTATGCGCTGTGCGTAATCTGTGCCGGCGTTTGCGAACGGCTGTCGCCTGTATATTCCTATGTATTCGTAGACGAAGGACAGGATATCTCGCCTTGCGAATACGATCTGCTCCGTAAGATCAACGCCAAGGCTTCTTTCAATATATTCGGCGATCTGGCGCAAAACGTTACGAAATGGCGAGGGGTGGGAAATTGGAGAGAAACTTTTCCCGGTTTCTCCGTATACGAGCTTACGCAAAATTATCGAAATACAAATCAAATCGTTTCTTTTGTGGCGAAAAAGCTTACGTTGGATATGCAATCCATCGGATATGACGGACCGGAGGTGGTTACCGTTGCGCCGCGCGGCATCAATGCCTTTTTCAAGGATAAAAAAGGGTTAAAAGCGATTATTTGCACAGAGAGCGAAAAGGACGCATATGTGCGAAAAACCTATAACAACTTGCACGTCAAAGGGAAAGTTTCTCGCAAAAAAGTGAATATCATGACGGTATATGAGAGCAAAGGGTTGGAATTTTCTTCCGTTGTCGTAGTCGATAAGGGAATGACGGACAGCGAAAAATATATTGCCTACACCCGCGCGTTGAAAGATCTTGCCGTGATCGAGTGAGGCAGAGATGAAAAATATATTTTTAGTGGACGTAGATGATACGATTTTGGATTTCCACGGTGTTTCCGAGGAAGCTTTTCGTGCGGCGTGCTTGCAAAACGGTATCGTCTGGAGCGAGGAGTTGCAACGGCGATATTGGAATTTCAACGTTTCCCTTTGGGAGAGGCTGGAACGCAAGGAGTTGACGCGCGAAGCACTTATGCGCGAGCGATTTGTTTGGTTCTTTCAAAAGGAGGGCTTGCGAAACGCAGACGGATATGAAATCAATCGCTCGTATATCGCATATATTTCCGACCATCCCCGTTATCTTCTCGGGGCGGAGGAATTTTTACGTGCGCTTTCAAGCATCGGGCGGGTGTTTTTTGTCACAAACGGCACGGAAGAGATTCAAAAAAGACGTTTCGACGTCGCAGGGCTTTGGGAAAGAGCGGAAGATACGTTTATTTCTCAGAAAATCGGTTATGATAAACCGTCGAAGGAGTATACGACGTACGTTTTTTCGCATATTCCTCGTTTCGATCGGGAACAAACCGTTTGGATCGGGGACAGTATAAGCGCCGACATGAGGGCGGCTCGGGAAGCGGACGTGACCGCAATTTGGTTTAATCCGCAAGGCAAGAGGAATACGAGTGACGTAATTCCCGACTATGAAGTGCGAGATTTTAAGGAGATTTTAGAAATTTTAAGCAAATTTATGGAAAATCCTTGAATTTATTCACTTCAATCATTTGAAAAATTGAAAAAAAAATGTTATAATAAATGCAAAATGGCATTTTTTGGCGAATTTTTTTCCAAAAAGAGTTGACAGAACTTATAATTGAGGATGATATGGCAGAACTGAAAAAAACGACAAAGAAAGCAGAGGAATACACCGCCGGCAACCTTGAGGTCTTGGAAGGGCTCGAGGCTGTTCGTATGCGTCCCGGTATGTATATCGGTTCGACGGGTATCAAAGGGTTGCACCACATTCTTTGGGAAATCGTGGATAATGCAATCGACGAGGCGGCAAACGGTTACGCAAATAGAGTCAAAGTGACTTTGCACGCGGACGGAAGCGCGTCCGTAGAGGACAACGGGCGAGGAATTCCCACCGATATTCACCCCAAGGAGAAGGTTTCGGGGGTGCAGCTTATCTTTACGAAATTGCATGCAGGCGGTAAATTCGGGCAGGGAAACTACGAATATTCGGGGGGGTTGCACGGTGTCGGTGCCTCCGTTACCAATGCGCTTTCGGAATGGTTGACGGTGGAAGTATGCCGTGATAAGCGCATCTATAAGATGGGCTTCCATTCCAAATACAATCCTCGAAAGAAAAAGGTGGAGGCAGGGATTCCGGACGGACCTTTGCAGGACACGGGAATTTCCACCAACCGCACCGGTTCGTATATTCGTTTTAAGCCGGACGCTACCATTTTTTCGGAGACCTCCTTCGACCTTGAAACGGTGGAAGAACGTTTGAGACAGATCGCGTTTTTGAATCGCGGCGTAGAGATCACCTTGATTGACGAACGTATTACGATGGCGGAAGCAAAACGCAGTCGTATGCTCTATTCGGAAGATTCGGACGAGGAAGAGAATGCAGACGCAGAAGAGGAGAACGTATCGTCCGCAGACGATCAGCAGTCCTTGTTCGGCGAGTTGGACGAGGTTGCACTCGAAAGCGAACCCTATCGCATTCGTTTCAAATACGAAGGGGGCATTTCCGACTACGTAAAAAGCCTCAACGAGGGCAAACATAAGCTCTACGCGCAGCCTATCTATTATAAGACGACCAAAAACGACATTCAGGTGGAATTTTCCATTCAGCATACGGGCGAATACAGAGAGTGTATGTTCTCTTTCGTCAACAATATCCCTACGCCCGAAGGCGGATACCATGAAATGGGGTTCCGTTCCGGGTTGACGCGCGTGCTTAACGAATACGCGAGATCGAACGGATTTTTGAAGGAAAAAGATTCCAATTTCCAAGGAGACGATTTCAGCGAAGGACTTTCCGTCGTGCTTTCCGTGAAAATGGCGAACGTGCAATTCGAAGGGCAGACGAAGACTAAACTCGGCAACACCATAGCGCGACCTGCGGTGGAGGCGGCGGTCGTGGAAGGCTTCAACGCTTTTAAAAACGTGCGTGGTTATAAAAAGACCATGGACGAAATTATCAAGAAGGCGCAAGGTGCGGCAAAATCTCGTATTGCGGCAAAGACGGCGAAAGACAATGCCAGAGCCAAAAACAGCATCGACGGCTTGACGTTGATCGGGAAGCTTGCGGCTTGTTCGGGGAGAAAACCCGAACTGAACGAAATGTTTATCGTTGAGGGGGATTCCGCAGGCGGTACGGCAAAACAGGCGAGAGTCAGACAGTATCAATCCATTCTGCCTCTGCGCGGCAAGCCGTTGAACGTGGAAAAGAAAAAACTTTCGCAGATTTTGGAAAACGAAGAAATTCGTACGATGATCAGCGCCATCGGCGCAGGGATCGATCCCGATTTCAAACTCGATAAAATCAATTATCACAAAGTCATCATTCTTTCCGATGCCGACCAAGACGGTATGCACATTCGTTGCATTTTGCTTACCTTCTTCTTCCGTTATATGCGACCGCTCATCAATGCGGGACACGTCTATATCGGGATGCCTCCCCTTTATAAAGTTTATAAGGGCGACAAGGTCGAATACGCATACGACGATAAGGAACTGGACGAAAAGATCGAAAAAGTGGGTAAAGGTTGTCAGTTGCAGCGTTACAAAGGGCTCGGGGAAATGAATGCCGATCAGCTTTGGGAAACAACGATGAATCCCGCCACGAGAAACCTTATTCAAGTTACGGTGGAAGACGCCGTGCAAGCGGAACGTATGATCACCAAACTGATGGGGGACAAAGTGGAAGGAAGAAAGGAATTCCTTGCAAAATATGCAAACTTTGATAAGAGAGACGGCTTCATAGAAAGAAGAAAGAAGACGGAAGGAAAGACGGAGGAGGAATAATAAGATGGCGAGAAAGAAAAAAGAAGAACCTATCCGTGTAGAACCGACCGGGCAATTATTTGTAGAACCTTTGGAGAAAGTATTGCACGCCTCCATGCTGCCTTA
>CAZRAS010000088.1:0-4499 GCA_964598045.1 uncultured Clostridia bacterium
CAAGTTGGATGAAGATTATATTGTCAAAGAAACGGATAAGGGCATGGAAGTCGTCATCGTTGACGAATTTACGGGACGTCTTATGGACGGTCGTCGTTACTCCGACGGTTTGCATCAGGCAATCGAAGCGAAAGAAGGGGTGGAAATCCGCAGCGAAAATAAGACGTGGGCTACCGTTACTTTCCAAAATTATTTCCGTTTGTATAAAAAACTTTCGGGTATGACGGGTACGGCGAAGACGGAAGAGGCGGAATTTAGAACCATCTATTCCCTCGACGTTGTGGAAATTCCCACCAACCGTCCCATTCAGCGTGTGGACTTGCCCGATAAAGTATATTCGACCTTGGAAGGCAAGAAGCGTGCAATCGTGGAAGAAATTATGAAACGCCACGAGAGCGGTCAGCCCATCCTTGTGGGTACTTCCTCTGTGGATAAATCTGAAGAAATCTCTCGTTTGCTTAGAAGAAACGGGGTTAAGCACAATATTTTGAACGCAAAGAACCACGAACGCGAAGCGGAAATCGTTGCGCAGGCAGGTCGATTCGGGGCAGTGACTATTTCCACGAACATGGCAGGTCGTGGTACGGATATCTTGCTCGGCGGTAACCCTGAATATCTTGCGAAGAAACGTCTTCGCGAAGAGGGGGCGGAAAAGGACGATATCGAGCTTGCGACGAGTATGTACCTCACGGACGTGAGCGAGGAAATTCAAGCGCTTCGCGAAAGATATAAGTCTGTTTACGAGTATTATAAAAAGCAGACGGACGAAGAAAAACAACAGGTAATCGAAGTGGGCGGTCTTTGCATCATCGGTACCGAACGTCACGAATCCCGTCGTATCGACAATCAGCTTCGCGGCCGTGCCGGTCGTCAAGGGGATATCGGTATGTCCGTATTCTTCCTGTCTTTGGAAGACGATTTGATTATGCGTTTCGGCGGCGATAGAATGAAGAGCCTGTATGCGATGTTCAAGTTGGACGACGAGACTTGTTTGGAATCGAAAATGCTTTCCGGCGGTATCGAGAACGCACAGAGAAATATCGAAGGCAGAAACTTCGGTATTCGTAAGAACGTCTTGCAATACGACGACGTCATGAATAAGCAGCGTATCGTGATGTACGAAGAACGTATGAACGTGCTTCGCGGCGGCGATGTACACGAGCAGATTTTGAAATACATTCCCGATTACGTAGCAGAGGTGCTCTCCTCGGCAGTCAACGTGGAGTCCATGCCCGAGCTTTGGAACGAAGTAGAATTAAACGAGGCGTTGGAAGCCAAAGTGCTCCCCGAGGGCATTAACTACGTAACGCGTGAAAGATTGATGAAGTGGGATTACGAGTTGGCACTCAAGAAAATTTCCCAAAAAGTAGAAAAGGAATACGAGAAGAAGATCGAAGGTCTCAAAGCGCTCGGGGTGGATTTCCGCGCGATCGAACGTCGTGTACTTCTCATGACGGTCGATAGAAATTGGATCGATCATATCGATGCCATGGATCAATTGAGAAAGGGAATTTCTCTTCGTGCATACGGGCAGGTGGATCCCATCATCTCCTACAAGAAAGAGGGATACGATATGTTCGACGAAATGATCGCACGTATTCAACGCACGACGATCAGCACGCTGTTAAAGGTGAAAATCGAAATGCAACCTCCTCAGCCTGTACAAACGGCGAATGCGGCACCCAAGGGTGGATCGAACACGCCTACGCAAGCAAACAATGCGCAGGCAAAACCTTTGGAAAGACCTGCAAATCGTCCTTTCCGTCGTCAAATGCCTGTTTCTCTCACGAATATGTCTTCTTTCCGGACGGAAAAACAGCCCACGGAAGCTCCTGCGGAAGATAAGAAAGATAACGAGTAAGGAATCAATATAGAGTAAGGAATTAATATATGTTCAAAGCTGATGATTACAGATTCAAAATACAGGGAATGCGCGAGGTGCTTAAAGAGGCGGAATACGCCCTTGATATCGAGCATCTCCGCCCCCGTTTGGCGGAACTTGAAAAGGAGCAGGAAAGCCCTGAGGTTTGGCAGGATTTAGAGCGTTCCACCAAGATCGGACGTGAGATTGCTGCCATTCGCGGAAAAATCAATTCTTACGAAATGGGTGCGACGGCACTTTCGGACGCCGAAGACGTTGTGGATCTCATTGAGGAAACGGAAGACGAAAGTTTGATTCCCGAACTCGACAGTATGCTTTCCGCGGCGGAGAAAGATATCGAAGATATGCGTATCCGCGCCATTTTGAAAGGACCTTACGACAATCATAATGCCATGCTCAGTTTGCATGCCGGCGCAGGTGGCACGGAAGCATGCGACTGGTGTCAAATGCTGTATAGAATGTACTGCCGCTATTGCGAAAAAATGGGGTTCAAGGTATACGAACTCGATCGCGAACCGGGCGACGGAGCCGGATATAAGAGTGTGGATTTCCGTGTGGAAGGGGAAAACGCATACGGTTATTTGAAGGCGGAAATGGGGGTGCACAGACTTGTGCGTATCTCTCCTTTCGATGCCAACAAACGCAGACAGACCTCCTTCTGTTCCTTGGAAGTTATGCCCGAAGTCGAGGACGACAACGAAGTGGAGATCAACGACGACGATATTCGTATCGATATTTATCATTCGGGCGGTGCAGGCGGTCAGAACGTCAACAAGGTGGCGTCTGCCGTACGTATTACCCATTTCCCTACGGGGATTGTGGTACAGTGTCAAAACGAACGTTCCCAGCTTCAAAATAAGGCGATGTGTTTTGCAATGCTTCGTTCCAAGCTCTTGGAAAAGAAGATCGAACAGCGTCAAGCGGAAGCAGCTGCAATGAAGGGAGACGTGAAGAAAATCGAATGGGGGGCGCAGATTCGCTCCTACGTCTTCTGTCCTTATACCCTTGCGAAAGACCATCGTACGGGCTATGAAAAGGGCGATATTCAGGCGGTTATGGATGGTGACATTCAAGGATTCGTCATTGACTATTTGAAGAAATCTTAAGACTTAAAAGATGCAAGGATGGGGGCAGGTATTTGATTACTGCTCCTTTCTAATTTATATATGCGGAGTATTCTATGGTTGAAAACTTAGATTTGACAATGAAAGAGCCGATTATTTTGGGGATAGAATCCTCTTGTGACGAAACGGCGGCAGCGGTGATTCGGGGACGGAAAATTCTGTCCGATGAAATCGCTTCGTCCGCAAGTATTCAAGCGGAGTTCGGCGGCGTAGTGCCCGAAATTGCTTCTCGCGCACACACGGACGAAATCGCGCGCGTGGTGGATCGAGCCGTAAAAAATGCGGGAATTACCTATGAGGACATCGACGCGGTGGCGGTTACGTACGGCGCAGGTTTGTTGGGCGCGCTGCTCGTAGGCGTTTCCTTTGCGAAGGCATTCGCCTATGCATTGAACAAACCCTTAATTTCGGTCAATCATATTCGAGGACATTTGGCTGCGGCGTATTTGGACGCGCCTGCATTGAAGCCTCCTTTCGTGACCTTGTTGGCGAGCGGCGGACACACGGCGATTTTGTATGCGAAGTCGGAAGGGGAGTTTGAAATTCTCGGGGCTACCCTTGACGATGCTGCGGGGGAAGCCTTTGATAAGGTAGCGCGCGTGTTGGGACTTAAATATCCCGGCGGACCTCATATCGAGCGTTGCGCAAAAGAAGGAAAGGCGAACGTACCCATGCCCAAGATGCTGAAAGGCGGGGGCGGTTATAATTTTTCGTACAGCGGTTTGAAAACGGCGGTGATCAATTATTGCCATACCAAGGAACAAAAGGGGGAAGAATATTCCAAAGCGGACGTGGCTTGTTCCTTTCAAAGGGCTGCGGTGGACGTACTTGTGGAAAAAACGGTGGCAGCTGCCAAGGAAAAGGGCGTCGATACCGTGACGGCAGGCGGCGGCGTGGCGGCAAACGGGTATTTGCGCGAATGCCTTGCCAAAGCGTGTAACAAGAATAAGTTGAAGCTTGTTTTGCCTGAAAAACGCTATTGTACGGATAATGCGGCAATGATCGCATCCGAAGGACTGGTGCAATATAACTTGGGGAATTTTGCGGATATGACGCTGACGGCGAAGGCGTCGATTCCGTTGGCTGCAACGCTGGAAACGGTGCAGAGCCGCGCGGCAAAAGCCAAAAGGGGGTAATATGGAACACGTAATCGAATTTTTCCTGCACGCTTTAGAGGATACATTGCCTCTGTTGCCTTGGATTTTGCTACTCTACATGTTGGTTGAGCTATTGGAGAGTAAGGCAGATCTAACGAAAATCAATCGATTCGGCGGAAAGATAGGCCCTCTGGTGGGGGCGGCGACGGGGTTGATTCCTCAATGCGGTTTCTCCATCATGGCGGCAAAGTTATTTGAACAGAAATATATCACGGTGGGTACGCTGCTTGCAATTTTCATGTCGACGAGCGACGAAGCGTTCATTATCATGCTTTCTTCCGGGGAAGGTGCTGTTTGGGTGCTTCCGATGTTGGCAATGAAAATTCTTATCGGTGT
>CAZRAS010000089.1:0-4491 GCA_964598045.1 uncultured Clostridia bacterium
TCCCGTCGGTGAATCCATTTCCTATAAAGGCGTGGAAATAAAAATTGTCAAAGCCACCAAGCAAAAAGTGTTGAAAGTTCGTTCCAAACGAATGGACGAAAGGGATGAAGACGCCGACAAGGCGTAAGCGTATGCCTACGGTCGAACCCGATGAAATTATCCGCTCCCGTCGTAAGACGCTGGCGATTACCGTCGACTCGTTCGCGCGAGTGATCGTTCGTGCGCCGTTTTCTTGCAGCGAGGCGCGGATTTTTGCCTTTTTGGAAGAAAAGAAAGGCTGGATTTTGAAACAAAAAGAGAAAATGAAGGGGGCAGGTATCTGTTTACCGCCCGAAAATTTAGACGGATACACCTTTTTATTGCTCGGGAAAACACACGTCATTCGTCTTGCACACGAGAAATTCGTGCGATATGACGAAGAAGAAGGGGTGGTGTATCTGCCCGAAGCGAATGCGCGTGAAACGCTGGTTGCTTGGTTGAAAACGAATGCGAAACGCATTTTGGCGGAGCTAACGGCGCAGACGGCGGCGCTTATGGGGGTGCAATATCGATATGCGCGCGTCAATTCCGCAAAAAGTCGTTGGGGGTCGTGTTCGGGTGAAAACGGCATTCATTATTCCTTTCGATTGCTTTACGCGCCGAAGGAAGTCATCGAATACGTTGTCGTGCATGAGCTGGCGCACACCAAACACAAAAATCATTCTTCGGCGTTTTGGGCGGAAGTGGCGACGTACGTTCCGGACTGGAAAGAAAGACGGACGTGGCTGAAAGAACGGGGTGCGCTGATGGAAGTGTTTTAAGCGGAAGATTGCATATACGCTTTTCGGGTGTGCTTTTCATGGCAATTTTGTTATCGACATTTTTCGCGTCTTTTTGTGACAAACGTTTAATTTTGTTAACTTTGTGTTATAAATAAAAGAGAGAAAAAAATTTTCCGAAAGAGGAAGTATGTTAGAATTAAAAAACATCGGCTATCTCGCCAAGGACGAGCTGGGCGAAAAACAAATTTTGAAGAATATCAATCTGACTTTGGACGAACGTTTCGTGGCGTTTACAGGTCCGAACGGAGGCGGAAAATCCACTCTTGCCAAAGTGATTGCCGGGATTATAAAACCTACCGAAGGCAAGATTTATTTTGACGGCGAGGACATCACCGATCTGTCCGTGACGGAGCGTGCGAAGAAGGGGATTTCCTACGCATTCCAACAGCCCGTACGGTTTAAGGGGCTTACCGTGCGCGATCTTATCAACATCGCCGCCGGGAAAACTTTGAAGGTGGGGGATGCTTGTGCATATCTTTCCGAAGTGGGAATGTGCGCACGCGATTATATCGACCGTGAAGTGAACGCTTCCCTGTCCGGAGGGGAACTGAAACGTATCGAGATCGCAACCATTTTGGCGAGAGGTACGAAACTCTCCGTATTCGACGAGCCGGAAGCGGGGATCGATTTGTGGAGTTTTGGCAATCTCATCAAAGTGTTTGAGAATATGTATGAAAAGACGAAAGGGAATATCCTTATTATTTCCCACCAAGAACGCATTTTGAACATCGCAGACAAGATTGTGGTGATCGCAGACGGGCAGGTGCAAAACGTGGGCAAGAAAGAGGATGTGTTGCCAAATCTTTTAGGGGCGGAATCATGCAAGATTCTCACCGAGAAAATGTAAAAAGGGGGTAGTAGGTATGGATTCAATTCAAAAAGAATTGCTTTTTCAAGTTGCGGATCTGCACGGTACTCCCGAAGGCGCGTACAACATTCGTGGGAACGGCGAGAGTGTGGGACGCAACACGACGGCGAATATCGACATCGTGAGCAAAACGGACGGAAAACCGGGCATCGATATCTTTATCAAGCCGGGTACGAAGAACGAAAGCGTGCATATTCCCGTCATTATCACGAAAGCAGGTTTGCAGGACGTCGTGTACAATGATTTTTATATCGGCGAGAACGCGGACGTGGTGATTGTGGCAGGATGCGGCATTCATAACGACGGCGACAATCTCACTTCCCGTCATGACGGCGTACACACCTTCCATATCGGGAAAAATGCCAAAGTCAAGTATGTGGAAAAACACTACGGAGAGGGAGCCGGCAACGGCAAAAACGTGATGAACCCCGAAACGGTGGTGCACCTCGACGAGGGCGCGTATATGATGATGGAGACGACGCAGATTAAAGGAATCGATTCTACCAAACGCGTTACCAAAGCGGATATGAAGGAAGGGGCGAATTTTATCGTCAAAGAGAAGTTGTATACCCACGGTGAACAGGTGGCGGATACCGATTTCGTCATCGATATGAACGGGGAACAATGCAGCGCGGACGTCGTGTCGAGATCGGTTGCGGCTGGACGTTCCGTGCAACATTTCGTTTCGACGATGAACGGCAATGCACCCTGTCACGGACATACCGAATGCGACGCCATTATCATGGATCAGGCGGCGGTGACGGCGGCTCCCTGCCTTACGGCAAACCACATCGACGCGGAGCTTATTCACGAGGCTGCGATCGGGAAAATCGCAGGGGAACAGCTCACCAAGCTGATGACGCTCGGGTTAACGGAAGCGGAAGCGGAAGAACAGATCATCAAAGGATTCTTACATTAACGAATTTTGACCTCGAAAGAGGGCAAGCAAAAAATAAAAAATATAATTAGGAGATATAGATCATGAGTGAACTTGCTTACAAAAGAACGAATGTATATGAAAAGGCTGACGAAAAGCTCTTGAAGGAAATTTTCGATTATGCCGAAGGGTATAAAACATTCCTCGACGAAGGAAAAACGGAACGCGAAGTTTGCGCAAACGTCGTAAAGGCGGCGGAGAAGGCAGGCTATAAGTCCTTTGAGTTTGGTATGAAACTCAAAGCGGGCGACAAAGTATACTACAACAACCGCGGGAAGAACGTATACCTCATTCGTATGGGGAAAGCGGATGTTGCCAAGGACGGAATTCGTATCATCGCTTCCCATATCGACAGCCCTCGTATCGATTTGAAACAGGTGCCTTTGTACGAAGCGGAAGGCATCGCGCTTGCAAAAACGCATTATTACGGCGGTATTCGTAAATATCAATGGGCGACGATTCCCCTTGCTTTGCACGGTGCCGTGATTTTGAAGAACGGCAGCAAGTTGGAGGTGAAGATCGGCGAAGATGAAAGCGATCCCGTATTCTACATCAGCGATTTGCTTCCTCACCTTGCGGCAAAACAGAATGCGAAACCGCTCGGCAATGCCATCGAAGGGGAAGATTTGAACATTTGGTTCGGAAACATCCCGTACGTAGCGGCTGAAAACGAAAAGGACAGAACGGTGAAGGAAAACGTTTTGAAGATCCTTCACGAAAAGTATGGTATGGAAGAGGCGGATTTCCTCAGTGCCGAGCTTTGCCTTGTGCCTGCGTTTAAGGCGAAGGATATCGGTTTTGACAGAGCACTCATCGGTGCGTACGGGCATGACGATCGCGTATGCTCCTACCCTGCTTATACCGCTCTTTTGGACGAAACGTCCGAAGAACATACCGTTATGGTGGTGCTTGCCGACAAGGAAGAAATCGGCAGCGAAGGTACGACGGGGATGCAGAGTGCAATCTTCACCGATTTGATCGACGAGATCGCAGCTTCTGCAGGGACGACTTCCGCAGCCGTTCGCGCACATTCCAAGTGCCTTTCCGCGGACGTAAACGCGGCGTACGATCCCAACTACGGCGACGTGCTTGAAAGAATGAACGCAACCTATCTTTCTCACGGCGCAGGTTTGACGAAGTTCACGGGGGCAAGAGGGAAGAGCGGTTCTTCGGATGCAGACGCAGAATACGTGGGGTATATTCGTAAACTCTTCGACGACAACGGCGTTATTTGGCAGACGGGTGAGCTTGGCAAAGTGGACGTCGGCGGCGGCGGTACGGTGGCAAAATTCATCGCGGCGATGAACATCGACACGGTGGATATCGGTGTTGCGGTGGCTTCCATGCATGCCCCTTACGAAGTCGTGTCCAAGGCGGACGTGTACGAAGCGTATCTCGCTTTCAGAGCATTTATTAAATAATAAAACGCATTTTAGGCTTAAATCCGACGTATTTACGCGTCGGATTTTTGTTTTAAGAAAAAAGTCGAAAAGGTAATTTTTTTTGAAATTTCGGGCAAAAGAAGGCGTTAAACGGTTGACAAAAGTCGATGGGGGGGGGGTATAATTAAGATGTCTTAGTATATATATCGGAGGACGTTTTATGAAAAAGACAAGAAAGGTGTTATTGACTGTTTTAAGCGTGTTAACGTTGGCGACTGTATCGCTCGGCGTTGCTTCGTGCGAGTGGCTGGGCGAGCCCGTTGAAACGCCCGATCTTCCACCCGTCACTATGCCGTGGGACTCCCCTTCGGTGGATAATTCTTCGTCGCAAACTACGGAGAATGAGTTCCGTCAGGTGTATGCTACCTACGTGGCGTATGCAAAGGAACAAGGCTCTACCCCTCTTTCCTATGAGGAATGGTT
>CAZRAS010000090.1:0-4377 GCA_964598045.1 uncultured Clostridia bacterium
ATCCCTTTCCGTCCACGTCTACTTTATAATCGGAACCCATATGACGTTTAATGGAAATCACCGTCTTGTCGGGATTTGCAACAGCCTGACGCTTTGCAGCCTGCCCTACGACACGGGAACCGTCCTTTTGGAAAGATACGACAGAGGGCGTCGTTCTCGCGCCTTCCGCATTCGTGATTACAACGGGCTCGCCGCCTTCCATAACCGCTACGCAAGAGTTCGTTGTACCAAGGTCAATACCAATAACTTTTCCTGCCATAATTTTCACTCCTTTGTCCGAAACTTTTTTCGGCTCACTGTTTTTATTTACAGTTATATGTAACCGACTTTTTCACCCCTTAAACAAAAAAATCGAAAATTTTTCAACGGAAAACGCACAAAATTTCACCCGTTTGAAACACCCGCAAAAATAATCGCGCCCACGTACGTTTTCCGTGCACGCAGGCGCTTTCATATAACATATAAAATCTTTCGGCAAACCTCCCCTTTCTCACTTTCGAACGTTTGCCGTTTTCAAAATCCCCGTAGTGATTATCTTTTTCTCCTTCTTGGCAAAATCGACAATACCCTCCTCGATCAAATCCCCGAAGAACGCGCGCGCATCCGACACACGATCGCAAAACAAATAATAGGCAAGCGATCCGGGCACCGTGTTCACTTCGCAAAGGTACACCTGCCCTTCGCTCACCAAGAAATCCATGCGCACCACGCCTTTCAAATTCATACGCTTATACACCGTCTTGGTATACGCCCGAATTTTTTCTCGCACGTCGGTGCTCAAGCTTCCTCTTTCCCTCTCTTTCGGCTTATTATCCATCTTTCCGACGACACCGTCCGAAGTGCGGCGAAGATACTTTTCCTCAAAGGAATATACACCCTTTCCGAACGCACGTTCCGGCTCCGACACGTAAATTTCTCCGCCCAGCTCGTAAGCCGCACAATTGACGTCCTGTTTCTTTTCAAGATATCGTTCGATAATCAAACGATGATCGAGGGCAAAGGCAATCTCTATCCCCGTTTTCGCCTCTTCTTCCGTATGCGCCACCGTAATTCCGATTGACGAACCGAGATGCGCCGGCTTGATCACCACCGGGTATTTGAGCTTCGTACCGATCCGTTTTAACAAAAAAGCGGCACGTTTTTTATAATCGGACTCGTTCACGCGAATATACTCGAGCGTCGGAATATTCAAGCCCTGCAGGACGATTTTTGTCAAACACTTATCCAAAAATACTGCCGACGGCGTCAAATCGGGGGACGCAAGAGGAATCCCGTTCCATTCCATCCATGCGGACACGCCTCCCCCTTCTCCCCATCCGCCGTGACAACAATTGAGCGCGACGTCAATCTTTTCCAACCGTTTTATTTTATTTTTCTTGGCATTCAGGGCATACATGGTTCCTCCGTCGAGGAAAATTCGTTCAAACGAAGAATATCTTTTTTCCTTGAATACCCTCAAATCGTTCATCTTGGACGAGGTGTACGCACCCCCGTCCGTATGTATATAAACGGGTACGGGATTGTACTTTTCCCGATCGAGTACGTTGAGCACGAACACACCCGTCAAAATGGAAATCTCGTTTTCGCAAGACTTACCGCCAAACACCACCGCCACATTCCGCATAAAAAAACACCTCCGCTGAATTTCTTTGCTTTGGTGTTTCTTCCGTCTTTATTTTTTTTACAGATATTTAATATACGTCGGGCAAATCGTTCAAAAAAAGCACGGCGTCCCCTTTTTGCAACCATTTGAAAAGTTCCTCTTTCGCCCCCTCCAACGTACTGACGACGACACACTTTTCCATATCGCCTTTCACTTCATAACCGCCCTTCACCGCATTCACGAGCGTTGTCCCCACGAGAATAACTTTGTCGAAATTTGCCGCGGCAATCTTCTCGCCCAGCTCACGATTAATCTTTTCTTCGAGTACGCCGCATTCCACGATACCGGGGGTGACGATACAAGTCCTTCCGCCGAAACGTTGAAGCGCCGCAATCCCCTCTTCCGCACTCTTGGGATTACAATTAAATCCGTCGTCTATGATATATACGCCGTTTTGTTCGATGCACTGCAATCTATGAGGCACGGGCTCGAGTTTCTCAACCCCTCGCAAAATTTCCTCCGCCGTCATTCCAAGTTCCACGCAGATCGCAACGGCAAGCCGAATATTTTCCACAGCCGCCTTGCCGAGAAGTTTGGTCTTGACAAGCATCCTTTCGCCGTATAAATCCAACGCAAACGCCGTCGCCATGGCACCGAGCTGCACATCCGATTCTTCTTTTAATACAAGCGTGCGTTCGTCCGTATTTTTCAGCCACTGTTTCAGCGAACTTCCGCAAACGACTTTTTTCGCGCCGCACGTAAGAATTTCGCTCTTTTCCGCCCAAATATTTTCAAGGCTTCCGAACGTGGCGATATGTTGTTCGCAAATCCCCGTGAATACGGCGTAATCGGGTTTTACAAGTTCGCAAAGCGCTTTGATATCCCCCGATCGACGCGCACCCATTTCCGCAATAAAAATTTGCTTTCCTTCACACTCGTCGGAAAGAACCGTCTTTGCGATTCCCATCGGGGTATTGTAAGACTCGGGCGTGGCAATGACGGAATAACGTTCGGAAAGAAGAGTTTTTAGGATATTTTTCACCGATGTTTTCCCGTAACTCCCTACGACGCCGATTCGGATTATTTTTTGTCGATCCAATACCTGCCCCGCGCATTTTACGAAATTACGATTGCGACGCTCCTCGAAAACACCCGTACAAGCATTCGCCCACGTCAACAAAAACGGTAAGAGTGCGGGCAAAATCCCCACAGGCAAATACTGCATAAGTCCGTACAACATACCGCCGTGCAAATCGGCAAAGGCAGCACACGCGGCAACTAACAAATAGGCTGCGCACGCGGTAAAGAGCCAATAGACGGCAAACAGACGCATCAGACGCCCCGTACGTTTAACGGGGACTTTGAGCGCAAACTTTCCGTCTGCATAGCCATACAGCAACACAAGCCCGAAAAAAGGAATTGCGGAGATAAGAAGCGCGGCTCGTTCTCCCAAAAAGGAAAAACAAAGGGCGGTAACGGTAGGCGCGAGCACAAGACAAAGCGCAAGCACCGCCAGTCGGTTATACTGCAAATTGTCCTTGCGTTTCAACCAACGAAAGAAGCTTCCGTTTTTATAGCCGCTCTGCTGTATAGCACCGAGCAATTTGATTGAGAAGAGACAAAGCAGAAAAGCAGTGACCGCCGCCGCAACGATTCTCAAAATAACATCATTCATAAAAATAATCCTCTGCAATAAGAGTAAACGCCGTAGGATATTCCGCAAACGCGAAATGTCCGCCGGGCATCGTAACAATTTTTGCGTGTTTCATACACACCAGGTATGCGTTGATTTCTTCGATCGGGGTGACCGTATCCCTTTCTCCCTGTACGAAGAGCACGCGATTTTCAATTTCGCTTGCGCAGCCGCGCAAATCTTCGTTGACGATTTTTTTATAGCTCTCGCGCATGATCGGAGACAATGTTTTATATTCCGCGCTGCCAAAATGCTTTTCCGCAAAATCGGGGGCGATTTGTTTAACGAGGCGATAAAGCTTGACTTTGACACGATATTCTATTCCCCGTTTCAACATAGCTCCCGCCGCTCCTGTAAGCAAAATTTTATCGAAAAAATCAGGTTTTTTCGAAGCGAGTTTAATCGCCACACGACAACCGAACGAATGGGCGATGACGTGCGGTTTTTGCACGTGCAAAGCGGTAAGCGTTTGGCTAAGCCACTCGGCATAATCGTCAACAGAAAAGGGACTAAGCAAACGCTTGCTTTCGCCAAAACCCAAAAAATCAATTGCCGTCACCCGATAAAAACGAGAAAAATATTCTATCTGTGCCGCAAACGCTTCCTTTGAGGAAAGGTATCCGTGTAAAAACACAAGATCTTTCCCTTCCCCCTTTTGTACGAACGCAACCTCCGATAAATCGACCACCTATCCTCCCCAAAACTAAAAACTCGAAAATACCGACCTAATAGATTACAACAGCAAGCTCTACCCGCTCACGACGTTTTCTTATCGCAGGCGAAGCCCACGTCTGCCCCATTCTCGAATCAAAGACTTTTCTTCATGAGAACGGCGTCCTCGTTTCCGTAATATCTCGCTCGAATTCCGTACCGCTCGTAGCCACTCTTTTCATAAAGTGCAATCGCATTCGCATTGGAGGTACGCACCTCCAAAAAGCATTCCTCCGCGCCGAGCGTTTTCGCCGTCGTATGCATGGTATGCAGCAACAGCTTACCGAGTCCTCTGCCTCGATAGGGTGCCGCCACCGCGATATTTGCGATTTCCGCATGCTCGAACATGACCGTAATACACCCGTACGCG
>CAZRAS010000091.1:0-4340 GCA_964598045.1 uncultured Clostridia bacterium
ACCTTCAAGAAAAGAATGTGGATGTGAAATGTTCGTGCGGACGTTCGCATACGGAGGACGTGGCGTGGAAAAAATATTTTCTCTATCCCCTTCTTCACACACTCAAAGTGGCAGGGTTCATTTTTCTCGTCAATTTCGTGTTGACGGCGATCATTCATTCGGTGGGTGAAGATGTATTTGTGGACTTTATGCACCGCAATCGCTTCTTGCAGCCTTTTATCACGTCGGCGATCGGATTGATTCCGAACTGTGCTTCGAGTGTCGTCATTACCGAGACTTTCTTGGCGGGCGGGATTACTTTCGGCTCGTGTGTGGCAGGTCTTTGCGCGAATGCAGGAATGGGCTTTGTCGTATTGTTGAAGAACGTGCGGCAATGGAAACGCAACGTGACATTGATCGGAATTTGCTACGGGGTTGCTGTTGTCGTTGGTGTACTACTCAATATTTTCGTGTAATAAAATACCGCAAAACTGTTTCAAAAGAGGCAATTTTGCGGTATATATTATTATAGAGAAATGGAAACAACGAAGATTTCTTATGGAGGAAAAGATATGGAACAAGTAAAAATTATCGGTTCGGAAAACGGAGTTTTGAAGATTGCATTGTTTGGTGACATCGATTTGAGCAACGCAGATGCTTTCTATCATGAAGTTCTCAAGGCGTACCTCGATGCTCCGTCCGATCTTCTTTTTGACTGTGAAGAACTCAATTTTATCGACAGCACCACGCTCGGTACGTTCGTGAAAATTTTGAAAAAGGTAAAGACAGACGACCGTTCGATGCGTCTTACGAATTTGCAGCCCAAGATTAAAAAGCTGTTCGTGATTTGCGCGTTGGATAAGATTATTACGTTGGAGTGAGAATTATGAAAGATATATTTTCCGTAACGTTGCCCTTGACGGGTGAATATTTAACGACGGTGCGTTTAACGACGGGCGGCCTTTGCTCGTTGGCGGGATTTGACGTGGATACGGCAGAAGATTTTAAAGTCTGCGTTACCGAGAGCTTGCTGATATTAAAAAGAAACGGCTATGAGAACGCCACCATTGATTTTAGCGTGGGCGAAAGCTTGCGTTGTCATCTTTGCGGCGTGGCGCTCGGCGAAGCTGAAAAGGACGACGTGGAGGATGAAATTTCTCGTGCGTTGTTGTCGGCACTTGTGGATAAAGTGGAATTTGAAAATAATGAAAAGGGTGGAGTGAGCGGTATTCGCTTCGAAAACTAACGATGGCTGAAGAGAACATGAATACGCTGTTTCAGCGTTATAAAGAGACGGGCGATGTCGCCGTTCGCAACCAAATCGCCGAAAAATATCTCTACATAGCCGATATTATCGCCAAGAAATTCGTAGGACGAGGCGTGGATTTTGACGACTTGAAACAAGTTGCCAGCTTAGCGCTCGTTCGTGGAATCGACCGGTTCGATCCCGAGCTTGGTATGCAATTTACCACCTTTATTACGCCGACAATTACGGGGGAAATTAAGAATTATTTCCGCGATAAATCTCGTATGGTCAAGATTCCGAGAAGGTTGGGGGAAATTACCATGCTTGTTAAAAATTTCACGGCGGAGTACGCGTCTACGCATGGAGTGAAACCGAGCGTCAAAACAATTTCGGAGGAACTTCGTCTTTCGGAAGAAGACGTGGTGCGCGCACTCGAAGTGGGCAATCCGCTTTCCCTCGATACGGCGATGACGGGTGAGGGCGACGAGGCGGAATCCCTCTATGAAATCGTGCCTGACGGCAATGACGATTACGAGAGCGTGGAGACCAAGGAGACGTTGCGTGCGGCTATGGCGGATTTTACGGATACCGAACGTGCGCTCATCAAATATCGTTTTGAGGAAGAATTGTCTCAAAGTGAGACGGCAAAACGCCTCGGCGTGTCGCAAATGTTCGTATCGCGTATGGAACGAAAACTATTATTCAAGCTCAGAGGACGCTTGAAGGATTCTATGTAAGGAGACGGGGGAAATGCTTGTTTTTAAGGTAACGAATTCCAAAACGTTACAAGCAGCGCTTGAGGAACTGACTTCCTTTTTGGACAGAATGGGAATCGACGGGGAACGTATTTTCGATAGTAAACTGGTTGCGTGCG
Source organism: uncultured Clostridia bacterium (assembly GCA_964598045.1). GTDB lineage: Bacteria > Bacillota > Clostridia > Christensenellales > Borkfalkiaceae > Scatosoma. The sequence goes on from CAZRAS010000091.1 coordinate 2,100, forward strand.
AGTTGCTCGGCAACGTGCTTCTGCATACGGACAGCGAAACGGAATTGCGCGGCGACGTCAAGGACGGACACATCGAGCTGAAAATCATGTCGGATAGTCCGTTTGAAGCGCCTCAAAAGATTGTTTGTTCGGATGCCTTTTGCGAGCATGGCAGGGGCTTGTTCTTGGTGAACGAACTCTGCGAGGGACAGATTTTTTCCGATTCGGACGGGATCCGCGTGCGTTTGCGCATGGAAAAGAATGTATAAATGCAATCCGTCGAGGAATATGTGTCCCTCGGCGGATTTATTGTTTGAATAGAAAAAAGACGCAGCGAGTAAAATAATACGCTGCGTTTTCTCATAATAACGAATGAAGTTGTTTTTGAATGTCTTCGGGTGTTTTTCCAAGGACGATGGCAAACTCCTCACAAATCAATCGTTCGGTCTTCGCGCGGTAACGCGTGTCGATTTCGTTGAGCTTTTTCGAGTTATGTTCCTTAATCGTGACTTCTTTGATAAGTGCCAAATATTTTTCAAGGTCGCACGAGGCGAGAATATCTTGATAATGTGCAACAAGCTGAGGGGGCTTCTTTGCCGTGAACACCGTCACGTTTTTAGAAGGAAGAGCTTGAAGAGCGGCTTTTACGCATTCTGCGGTGGCGAGGGGACGCAAGGCATCGTTGGAATCTATGGGCACGTAGACAACGGTGCTGCTCTTGTTGTCGAACGCCGGACTCATCTTGTAATACAACTTCGTTTGGTCGCTTTCAAAGGATGGGGTTTCGATGTTTTCGATTTTGCATACTTGCAATTGTCTGTAAACGACATAATCATTAATGTTATACAATTTATATCACTCCGATTTTCTTGTCTATATTATACCACTTTTTGATTTTTTTTGCAAATAGGTTTTTGAAAATTATAGGTAAGTTTTTTCAAAAAAGAGTGAAAAAAGCGTCGACGCGATGTCGACGCTTTTATATACGCATTTCAAGAGATTCGTAAAGATTAGCTGATCTTCAACGAATACTGATAAATTTTTCCGAGCAAAGCGCTGGGAATTCTGTCTCTGTACTGGCCAAGATAAATGAAGATCTTACGGAAGAATTCCTTATTGTCGCCGCCTACCTGGTAGTCGGGAAGTTCAGGCATAGCGCCTTTTACTTTCAAGATGAAGATTTCAGTGAAATCGTTTCTTTCCTGATCGTTCAAGGTTGCGATGAAGGTATCGAAAGTCTTGGAATTATAGAAATCGTAACCTGCAGTGTTTACGCGAGGACTTTGAGGAACGAAAGAAGGATTCACTTCTTCAGCCATGACAACGCCTGCAACGGGACCGCCTTCATAAGGATATGCTTCGGCATATTCTTCTACGTGGAAACCGTCGTTAGGATCTTTTGCGGGTTCTTCCTCTTTTTTAACGACTGGTTTGGTCGAAGCTGCGCAGATGATTGTCAATACAAGAGCTGCACCTGCAAGAATCAAAGAGAAAAGCTCAAGCCCGAAAACATTCGTGGAAAGGTAGGAAGTAACCGTATAAGCAATCGTGTACGCAAATGCGCCAATCGTAAGGAATACGGCACCGGTAATCAAAGGTTTTCTCTTGCCGCTGAAAAGGGCAATCAAGGAAAGAAGGGCACAAATTGCGGCGAATGCTGCAAAAATGTAGATTGCAACGTTGTATGCGTAGTTCAAAGCCCCTTCGGCAACCGTAAGCCATTTTGCAGGGAAAATTTCAAGAACGACTTTATAAAGGACGGAAGAAACTTCCTTGGAGAGGAACGAATAGGGAATCGCCACGACAGCGGCTGCTGCAATTACAAGGAAAAGAAGCGCGAAAATACGACAAGCTGCTTTTCTTTCGGTAACAACTGTTTTCGTGGAGGGCGCATTCAAAGGCGCAGGTGTCTGTTTGCTCATAATAAATCTCCTGAATGAAAATTTTAAGTTCATCGTTCCTTTGTTCGTGCAAAAGAATATTTTCGGAAAATATTCGACGCCGATAAGGAAACTATTTTAACTTTTATAGTATTATAACACTTTTTCCGTCACTTGTCAATATATAATCGGAAATTTTTTTTATTTTTCTCGAGAAAATGACACTTTTTTTGGAAACGCGGGAGACGGGGATTGCAGGAGATGATTTTTTTGTGAAAAGAGAGAAAAAACGGGAGAATGAGTTGAAATTTTTTCTTGTTTGCGTTATACTAGATAGGAATAAAACGAACCCGCCGCAAAGGCGTCTTTTCGGCTCTTTTTT
>CAZRAS010000092.1:0-4315 GCA_964598045.1 uncultured Clostridia bacterium
CGGTGACCAGATGGCAGTGCACCTTCCTTTGAGTGTGGAAGCGCAGGCAGAAGCAAGATTTTTGATGCTTTCCGCAAATAATATCTTGAAGCTTGCAGACGGTAAATCCGTCATGTCTCCTACGCAGGATATGATTATCGGTGCTTACTATCTTACGATTAAACGCCGCGAAGAAGGCAAGAAATACGACGATCAGGGCAGACCTTCGGAAGACGGAAAGCTCTATAAAGTATTCGAAGAGGGCGACGATGTCGAAAAAGTAGACTTTGTGCCCGTATATTCGTCCGAGAACGAAGCCGTGCTTGCATATCAGAACAAGATTGCGCACGAACAGGACGAAATGTATTTGAGACGTACCATCGAACTTCCCGAAGGCAAATTTGAAGATTTGCCCTTCGACGAGAACGGTTGCTACGTGTGCCCCATTGAGAATAAACCCGGCGAAACGCCCATCAAGAGCGCGGAAGTCAGAAGAAATCCTCAGACGGGCAAGTTGGAAGTCAGCGGTATTATCAAGACGACCATCGGTCGTTTGATTTACAACGACGGGCTTCCTCAGGATCTCGGATTCGTTAAGAGAACGACGCCCGAATCCTATTTGAGACTGGAACTCGACACCGAATTTATCGGAAAAGCAAGAGCAATCGGTAAGAAACACCTCTCCCGTATCGTAGAAGCGGCGTTCAGAACGGGCAAAGCGCCCAAGGCTGCTTACGTGCTTGACGCGATGAAGGAAAGAGGATATAAGTATTCGACGCTTGCCGCTTTGACGACTTCCGTATTCGATATGAAGATCCCCGGCGAAAAGCAGGAAATCATCGATAATGCGGAACACGAAGTGTCCAAGATCGCGAAGAAATATGCAAGAGGTCTCTTGAACGAAGACGAACGTTACAGTGCCGTGATCGCACAATGGGATGCGGCAACCGATAAGGTGGCAAGCCTTTTGAAAGAACAGGGTGAAGCGGATAAGTTCAACCCGATTTGGATGATGGCAGACTCCGGTGCGCGTGGTTCCATCGACCAGATCAAACAGCTTGCAGGTATGCGTGGTCTAATGGTAAACCCTCAAGGTAAAAAGATCGAGGTTCCCGTTAAATCCTGTTTCCGTAACGGTCTTTCCGTTTTGGAATACTTCATCTCTTCGCACGGCGGTCGTAAAGGTTTGACCGATACTGCGTTGAAGACGGCAGACTCCGGTTACTTGACTCGTCGTCTCGTTGACGTTTCCCACGAAATCATCGTTCGTGAAGAAGATTGTTGCGCAGGCAGAAAGCCTCAAGGCATGGTTGTAAGAGCAATCTACGATACGATCGGCAAAGAAATCGAGGGCTTGAAATCGAGAATTTTGGGTAGATTTGCAGCCGAAGACGTCATTCATCCCGAAACGGGTGAAGTGCTCGTCGGCACCAACCAGTTCATCGATGAAAAGGAAGCAGAAGCGATTGTGGCGGCAGGGATCACGGAAGTGCCTATCAGAAGTATCTTCGCTTGTACGTCCAGATACGGCGTATGTGCAAAGTGCTATGGTAAGAACATGGCTACGACCCTTCCCGTACAGGTGGGCGAAGCGGTTGGTACCATCGCGGCACAGTCTATCGGCGAACCCGGTACTCAGCTTACCATGCGTACCTTCCATACGGGCGGTATCGCAGCGACGGGAGATATCACTCAAGGTCTTCCCCGTGTCGAAGAATTGTTCGAAGTCAGAAAACCCAAGGGATGTGCAACCATTTGCGAAGTGGAGGGTATCATCAATATCGACGATTCGGACGGTTCTAAGCATATTAAGATCATGGATGAAGTGACGGGTGAGCTCAAGAAAGAATATAACCTTCCTTTCAATGCGGAAATCAAGGTGAAGAATGGCGAAAAAGTTACGCCCGGCGTCCTTTTGAATGCAGGTAGCGTATATCCTCAGGACATTCTCCACGTACAGGGCGTCAAGGGCGTACAGGACTATATCCTCGAACAGGTACAATCCGTATACCGTTCGCAAGGGGTTGAAATTAACGATAAACACGTTGAAATCATCGTTCGTCAGATGCTCAAGAAAGTTCGCATCGAGAACGCAGGGGACACGAATTTGTTGCCCGGCGAACTCGTGGATATGATCACCTTCCAGGATGAAAGTGCAAAGGCGATGGCAAACGGTGGTAAACCCGCCCTTGCAAAACGTGTCTTGCTCGGTATTACGAAGGCGGCTCTCGCAACCGATTCCTTCCTTTCCGCCGCATCCTTCCAGGAAACTTCGAGAGTACTCACCGAAGCGGCAATCCGCACTAAGAGAGACTATCTTGTCGGGTTGAAGGAAAACGTGATCATCGGTAAGCTGATTCCTGCAGGTACGGGTACAAAAGCGTACAAGAACGTAACTCCTCAGTATATCGGCGGCTATACGAATCCCGAAGATGAAAATGAACAAACGGAGGATTTGGACGAATCCGAGGAATCCGTAGCAGAGCTGGAAACGGAAGAAACCGTGGACACTGCAGACGTGATCGAAACGACTGGTGAAGTTGTGGAAGACACGGCAGATATCTTCGACGAAGAATAAAATAGAAGCGACCTTTTGTTTCGGCAAAAGGTCGCTTTTTGTGGATGAAGAAAAATACGGGAAAGCGGTATGCGCGTGGGCGCGTGATTTACGTTGGCTGCTTTTGTTTGTTCTCAATTTTTATTTGACATTTTATTCTATCCATTGTATAATAGAAATATGGAAAAAACAGAGCTGAAAAATAGAGTGGCGGAGGGGCGAAAAAAACTTTTGCCGCCCTTGCGTGTCGTCGGGGCGTGGAGTAAACGGTTTGTTTGTATTTTTCCTCCCGCAATCGTATGGCTGGCAATGCTTGTGACTTTTTATGTCAACGGGCTGTATCCTTTTACGGATAAGACGATTGCTTGGTGCGATATGGATCAGCAACTTATTCCCCTTCTTCTTCAGTTCAAGGATATTCTTTCAGGGAAGGAGAGTTTCTTTTTCAGTTTCAAAAACGCCGGCGGTATGAATTTCTACGGGGTGTTCTTTTTCTTTTTGGCGAGTCCGTTTACCTTTCTCGTTGCCTTTGTGGATAAGGCGGATATGGCGTCGTTTTGTAACGTGCTCGTCATGCTCAAGATGGGAATGTGCGCCCTTACCGCTTCTTTGTATTTTTATAGAAAAAATAAAAATGCGCAGATTTTGAACGTGGCTTTGTCCGTTTTGTACGCCTATTCCGGCTATACGATGATGTACTATCAAAATGTGATGTGGTTGGACGTTGCCTATCTTTTTCCTCTACTTTTATGGGGATTGGAACGGTTACAAAAGGGAAAACGAGGGTTGTTTATTGCGGCACTGTCTGTGAGCGTAGCTGTGAACTATTACCTTGGCTACATGCTCGTAGTGTTCTTGATTTTATACGCTTTCGTATGGATGTTGCTCTCCAAAGACAAGAAATTTTCGTTTAATTTTGTGATTTCCTGTTTTGTGGCAGCTCTGTTGACTGCGGTTGTGTGGTTACCTTCTTTTTGGCAATATCTTTCCTCGGGGCGTACGTCTTCTGTTTTTACCAATCTCTTCAATTCTTCGCTCGTTACCCATTATCAAACGGCGTTGCCGACGATTTTTTCCGTGTTATTCCTATTTCCGTTTGTCTTTACGGGCAAAAAAACGAAAGAGGAGCGGTTGCGATTGATTGTATTCGTCGCCACGCTCGTTCCCGTTTTTTTCGAGCCGATCAATAAGATGTGGCAAACGGGGAGCTATATGAGTTTCCCCACTCGATATGCGTTTATGACGGTGTTCTTGTGTTTAAGTCTGGCGTTCGAACATATGGCCGAAACGGAACAAAAAGAAGGAAGACTGTGGAAAAATTGTCAACAGAAGATGAAAGATGAGGCACCCAGGTGTGCGTTGAGCGGAATTTTCCTGCTTGTGAGCATGGCTTATTTGATTTTTGCCTGTGCGTACACGAACGAGTATTCGGACGTGATGGATCAGTATTCGCAAAGTCTTTGGGGAAATGCACAATCTTTCGAAGCACTTTTGATACTGTACGCGATTGCGTTTTTCGTTGGTTTGACGGGATATCTATTGTGGCGTTTTCGACTTTTACACTCCACTCTTTTGTGGCTTGCCGTCGGAGTTATGGTCATGTCCGAACTCTACGTGGCGCCTGCCACATATATGCTTACGCCTGCGCACGACGTCGGGTGGTATCGACAAATCGTGGAACTTGCCGATCAAATCGAAGACGACGGATTTTACAGAGTAAAAACGGATCGAGAATATTCTTGGCGTGATTTTGACGTCAATTTAATGGGCGGACTTGGT
>CAZRAS010000093.1:0-4309 GCA_964598045.1 uncultured Clostridia bacterium
AATACGATAGTTTGCTTTTGCCCGGTGCTATGGATATTCGAGAGGCGATTGAAGACGAAGCGATTCTTGCTTTTATCAAGCAGTTTGACGGTATGTCGATTGGGGCAATTTCTATTGCACCATTACTTCTTTTTAAAGCAGGGTTATTAGAAGGCAAGCCTTTTATGGCTGGCGTTAATTTGGAGGATTTGAGAGAAGAAGGTTATACAAGTGAAGACTTGAAATTGATGATCGGATGGGATGACTGTGTCAAAGGTGTTGTCTCGGAAGGATATATTATTTCCGGCAACATTGTAACTTCGGTATCTTTTGAGTTTATACGGTGGACGCTGGCTTTCGGAAAACTTCTTGGAATCGAACTGCCTCCTAAAACATTTGGGCTTTAATGATTGATAAAAAGTATATGGGAACAACTAAATACTGAAAATCAGACCGCCGACTTTCGTGCATTGCGCTTGGTCAACGGTCTGATTTTTTCTTTTAATTGTTTCAATTTGTCAAATGTAAAAAAGGGGTGTAAAAATCTTGATTAGACGGTTTATTTTAAGATAAAAGGGCGGCAAAAAGCCGCCCTTTGGACATTTCACATAAAAAATGACAAACGGGAATTATTTGGAAGATTCTGCTTTATATGCGGAAATCGCTTTGGAGAGCTGATCGGGGCAGGACGTATTGCCTCTGCAACGTACGCCTGCAAGCAAGCTTTCCACTTCGTCGAGATCTCTGCCTTCTACGAGTCTTGCAATGCCTTGAAGGTTGCCGCTGCAACCGCCGATAAAGCGAAGATTATGAATCTTGTTGTTTTCATCCACGTCAAATAAGATTTGTCTGGAACAGGTACCTTGGGGAGAATAAGTAAACATAATTTTATACCATCCTTGTAAGTTTGTAAAAAAAGAGGGGAGTTAGTCCACCAATGTTTCGTATATCGCGGAATAAAGATCGGAGGCTTTGCTTTCCCAGTTCTTATAAATATTCTGCGCCGTTTTTTTGTCGGGAACCACGAATTTTAGCTCCAACATAGGTTGTACGAGCGCAAGGATTTTCAAATATACGGTATAAGTGCCGTCTACGTTTTGGAAGTAATCGGACTTACACTCCTGGCGATTGCGCAGCTTGCGACTGTTATTCTTGACATACGAGGAAATTTCGTCTCGTATACTCTTGGGAATGTTGATATAAAAATTGTTGAGGCTCTCTCTGCCTTCGCCTGTGATGACGTAGAGAGGATCGTCTTCCCCTCCGGAAATGCGGCAAAGGAACCCGTCCTCTAAAAGACGGGGAAGCAACTCTTTGCAATCCATATAATGAAGCCAGTTGTTGACCGAGGAACACATTTCGAGCAACGTTCGCTCGGACAGAGCCGTTTCCATTTTATCGAACACAAAAAGCACGATCAGTTTGTTGACAGACGTTTCGCCTTGAATTTGCATTTGTACACTCCTAAATTTATCGTGAACGAAATTCTCTTATCTATTATACATGAAAACGCTTATAAAATCAAGGTGTTTTGCGAAAAAATATTCACTTTTTTTATTTTTGTGTAATTATAGACGGGAAATGATAGGAAATCGCATGCGAAGCAAGGGGAGTCGTTGAAATAAAGAAGGGGGAAAGGGACGCGCGTCGGCGAGAGAAAGGCGGGTACGTTCATGGAAAAAATTTTGAGTGTCGGCAAATATTTCCGCAATCGGGGAAAGTCGAAGAAGGGAGACTTGACGAAATCGTTGCGAAATAGGGGGATTTGGGTAAAAAACGATTCAACGCGTACATGGTATGCGATAAAATGAAAAAATCGAGGTCGGAAAACCGACCTCGATTTTGCTTATTCAGCAAGACAAGGAGAAAAATGAAGAAAATGATTACTGACAGCAGTTGTTACAAGAAGGAGTAAGCATAGAGGCAAGCGTGCCGTTTCTGTAAAGACAGAAGAGGAGAGCCAAAAGAATCGGTAAACCGCATCCGCTGAATAGATTGGAATTGAAGAAACCGTCTTTCGAACCGAGAATAAGTAAAGCGATAAGAATCCAAAGGGTGACGTTATTCCCCTGAGAACAACAACTCATAAAAACCTCCTGTGTTTGCCGCAGGGGTATGTAACTCGTTTCCTCTCCGCATACAGCGGAAAAACCTGCGGTTTATCTTTCTACTATATCATATTCTTAAGAATGCGTTTTTTGTGTATGGAAAACAAAGCTTTTTTGAGAAAAACGTTTTTTACGGCGTTCATTTTGTTGCGAAAAAAAGAAAAATGCGTTATAATAGGGATATATCCTGAAATGAAGCGAATACGCAAATTGCGGTTTGACTTATTATTATGGAAGGATAAATATATTTTTTCTACGGATACCCGAAGGGATTCGATGGAGGTCATTATGAAACGCGAAGAATTTTTCTCTTCCAGACGTATCACGGGGCTTGCGGTGTTGCTTGCGCTCGTGATTGTGTTACAAGCGGCGCTCGGCTCTATTCAAATTGGCGGTGTGCAGCTTAATTTTTCCTTAATTCCCATTGTGCTCGGTGCGATTTTATACGGTGCGGTTGCAGGCGGAATACTCGGTTTTGCAAACGGGGTGATCGTGCTTATTCAAGTGATCATCGGCGGCGGAAATCCTTTTTACCAGATTATTTGGACAATGACGCCCGTTTGGGCAGCGCTCACCTGTCTTGTCAAGACAACGGTGGCCGGATTTTTGGCAGGGCTGTTGTTTAAGCTTATTTCGAAAAAGAACGTACTTGCAGGCGTGTTTACCTCTTCGGCGGTCGTGCCCGTCGTGAATACGACTCTCTTTATTCTAGGTTGCCTTTGCATGAACGAAAGCATCGAGGCATTTCAGACGACGTATCCTGCTTTTGCAGGCATGAATATGTTTGTGTTTATTCTCGTAGGGCTTGTGACGTTTAATTTCTTTATTGAGTTGGCGATCAATTTGGTGGTGTCTCCCTCTTTGTATCGTGTTATCGGAATTTTGGATTCGAAGTTTAAGAAAAAAGAAAATTTTCGTGGAGATAAGGAATGATTATTTGTATAGATATCGGCAATACCAACATCAAATACGCGATTTATGACGGCGACGTGTTGAAATTTTCCTTCCGTGTGGCAACGGATTTGAAAAAGACGTCGGACGAATACGGCGCCATGCTTACGAGTATGCTTTCTACGAACGGCGTTGCCGTGAAGGAGCTGGAGGGGGGGATTATTTCTTCGGTCGTGCCTTCCTTGGATTATACCATCGACAAAATGTGCGATTTGTATTTGCATATTTCTCCTTTGCACGTGGCGCCCGGGCTTAAATCGGGGTTGAATATTCGTTGCGACGACGCTCGCGAAGTGGGGGCGGATCGAATCGTCAATTGCGTTTCCGCCATCGTCGGATACGGAGAAGGAGTGCCCATGATTGTTGTGGATTTCGGTACTGCAACGACCTTCAACATTATCAGCGAAAACAACGAATTTATCGGCGGCGTCATTGCGCCGGGAATTAAAGGCTCGCTCGATTCTCTCGTAAACGGTACGGCGAAACTTCCCCGTGTGGAGATCGAGGCACCCAAGAGCGCGATCGCCAAGAATACGGTTACGAATATGCAGGCAGGCATCGTGTTCGGTTTTGCAGGGCTTGTGGAATATATCGTAAAGCGGATTAAGAAAGAACTGAAAGCACCCGTCGTCAAGACGATTGCAACGGGGGGATTCAGCAAAGTAATTTCCAAAGAGATCGAATGTATTGACGTCGTGGACAAACTGTTAACCTTGAAAGGTTTGAAATATTTATACGATTTGAATACGAACGAATAAGCGTAGTTTTTCTCAAGAATCGATAGGGCAGGTACGCGTTGAATTGAAATAAGAGTGGTGAAAAACCATAGTGGAGGATAGCATGACGAAAAAAGTAGGCGTGGCAATTTTAGGACTTGGCGTGGTCGGTGGCGGCACGTACGAGACGCTTGTAAGTCATCATGATTTTTATTTGGAAACCCAACAGGTGGATATCACGGTGGAAGCGGTGCTCGACAAAAATGCAGAGCGTTTGAAGATGCTCGGGGTTGCCGACGAGATCATTGCGAACAGCATCGAAGAAGTGATCGCAAATCCCAACGTGGACATTGTAATCGAGACGATCGGCGGGATCGGCGTGGCGAAAGAATTCGTTACGAAAGCGCTCCGCGACGGGAAGACGGTGGTCACGTCCAATAAAGAACTTATCTGTAAATACTCGCACGAGCTTGAGAAGATCGCAAGACACAACCATTGCGGATTGTATTATGAAGCAAGCTGTGTAGGCGGCGTGCCCATTATTCGTACCCTTTT
>CAZRAS010000094.1:0-4277 GCA_964598045.1 uncultured Clostridia bacterium
ATCCTGTGTTTTGTCGGACCTCCGGGCGTCGGTAAAACAAGCATCGCAAACTCCATCGCAAGAGCTTTAGGACGCAAATTCGTCCGTATGAGCCTCGGTGGTGTCAAGGACGAAGCGGAAATTCGCGGACATAGACGCACCTACATCGGTGCAATGCCCGGCCGCATTTTATACGGTATGAAAAACGCAGGCACGATCAATCCCGTCTTTTTGCTCGACGAAATCGACAAGCTTTCTTCGGATATTCAAGGGGATCCTGCCAGCGCGTTCCTCGAAGTACTCGATCCCGAACAAAACGCTACCTTCCGCGATCGCTACCTCGAATACCCCTACGATTTGAGCAAGGTACTTTTCATCACAACGGCAAACTCGCTTGAAGGAATTCCTTCCCCTTTGCGCGATCGTATGGAAATCATCGAGCTCTCCGGCTACACAATGGAGGAGAAAACGGAAATTTCCAAGCGTTACCTCATTCCCAAACAACTTGAAGCAAACGGCTTGACAGCCGATAATCTCACCGTCACCCCCGAGGGCATTCAAGCGACCATCGAGGGATATACCCGAGAAGCCGGCGTACGTACCTTGGAACGAACCATCGGCACACTCTGCCGCAAGGTTGCCGTACGGTACGCAAACGATAAAAATCTTCCGTGCGTGGAAATCAACGCAGACATGGTATCTGCATTTTTGGGTACACCTCGCTTCAACACGGACGACGAGCGATTCGATAAAGAAGTGGGTGCCGTAACGGGGCTTGCTTGGACGGCGTTCGGCGGCACGACTCTCACCGTAGAAGCCTCACTGATGCCGGGAAAAGGCGATTTGAAACTCACGGGAAAACTGGGTGATGTAATGAAAGAATCCGCCATGGCGGCACTTACGTACATTCGCGCCCACGCCGATCGATACGGCATTCCGACCGAAAAATTCAGCACGACCGACCTACACGTACACGTACCCGACGGCGCGACCCCCAAGGACGGACCGAGCGCAGGCGTCACGATCGCGACCGCCATACTGTCCGCATTCACCGGCAGACACGTGCGCGGCGACGTCGCCATGACGGGAGAAATTTCTCTTCGCGGTAAAGTGTTGCCCATCGGAGGGCTCAAAGAGAAATCCCTCGCCGCAAGACGAGTGGGGATTCACACCGTACTCATTCCCGACGGAAACCGCCGCGACTTGGAAGACCTTCCCGAAATCGTGAAAGAGGACATACTCTTTATCCCCGTCAAAGAAGTGCACGAAGTATTCGACCTCATGCTTAAGGGCGGAAAATTCTACGACTATTCCGAAAGCGATCTTAGAAAAAGCAAGCAAGAGCCGAACGTTACACCCATTCCCGCCATGTCGGAAAACGAGCAAGCGGAAAGCATTCGTTGTTAAAAGGTAAATAATAGTAAAATAAACGGAGGCACCATGTACGAGATTAACGATAAAAATCAATCACCCGCACTCGTAATTAAAAACGCAACGTTCATCACCAGTGCAGCGCGAGCAGAACAATTTATCACCCCGGACAAGCCGATGATCGCCGTATGCGGAAAATCCAACGTGGGGAAAAGCTCCTTTATCAATATGTTGGCAAACCGCAAAAAACTTGCAAAAACGAGTAGTGAACCGGGCCGCACCCGACTTGTCAACTACTTTGATTTCGGTGACTTTATCCTCGCCGACCTACCCGGATACGGATTTGCGAGGGTTTCCAAAGGCGAAAAAGAAAAATGGGCAAAAACACTCGATCAATTCTTCAAAAAGAGCGAGCATATCGCCCACGTTTTCATGCTCGTCGATTCCCGTCACGATCCCACGGCAGACGACGTACAGATGATTGAATTTTTACATTATTACACCATTCCCTTCACCGTGACGCTGACCAAAGCGGACAAGCTGTCCAAAATGAAGCTTCGAGAACACGTCAAAGCAATCGCTGCAGACCTGTACTTAGGGGAAAAAAATTTGCTTGCCACGAGTGCAGAAACGAGCTACGGAAAGAATGACGTACTCAATAAAATCGCTTCCGTCATCGAGCTTGCCAAATCTCCCCTCATCGTAGATGAAGGCGAGGACGAGGACATAGAAGAATAAATCTGAAAACGCCTTTGCAACCATGCCAAGGCGTTTTACTTTCCTATTTTTAGTTTTTCTCGGAGCTTCGAACGGACGCACCGCAATCGATTACAAAATACGGAAACAGCGTCACAAAAACAAGCTTTTAAAACAATCGAATAAAAAATGTAAGACAAAGCCACAAAAAGACACGACAATAAGCAAAACGCCGCATCGGTATACCCGACGCGGCGTTTTCTATAAAAAATTATAATTACTTTCCGGTTAGATATCAAACATTGAATACCATGCTACGCGTAGAAACGAGGCAATTATCATGAATGATGTCTTTAATCAGCTTTCTGACTTTCTTGTAGTTTTTGACGTTACGTAAAACGACTTCGCTGTGATCGGCGCCGACTGCAACGTTAATCACGATGTCTGCATACCCGAAAAGATTCCCTTTCAACGTTCTGCGAAGAGAGACGCTCATGCCCGGTTTCAACAGCAACTTGCAAACCTCTTTTCTATCTTGTTTGTCGATCTGCACGATCATCGTGTCCTGCACCTTATACTTGACAGCCGCGCCTTTTGCTCGAACCGACAAGAAAACGATAAAGGTGATCAGCGTAAGCACAAAGGGAAGGATGGGCAATATGTCCTTCATGGAGTCCAACCCCCAAGAACAAACCGCGTCCATCGCGCCCATCACGTTAAACTGCAACAGCCACCATAAAAATACGGGAAGCAATATCCCGAAAATCAAAGCCCAACCCGTCGAAACGGCAGCCATGCCGCTCGTTTTAATAGGCTGATTGATATCGTCGTATGTGCGAACGGGCACACCGTTCTTGCCAACAAGGTCATATGTAAACTCTTGCTCTACATTTTGCTTATCTTTCTTGCTCATTTTTAATTCCCACCGCCTTTCAATTATAATACTCCAAATTGTGGTATAACTATTATACAATAGATTTGCACAGAATGCAAGTGTTTCCGATAATTTTTTTTAGGAAAACGCACCACATTTTTTGGTATTTTGGTTATTTTACCAAATTTTATGGTATTATAAGAGTATGATAGAAATTAGATTTGCGGATAACTTAAAGAATTTACGAATAGAATCGGGGCTTACCCAAAAAAAATTAGCCGAAATGATAGGCGTGGACCAGCGAACGATAAGTGCGTGGGAACGCAGTGCCAGTCAACCGAGTCTGGAAATGCTCGCCCTGTTGTGCGAGATTTTCGAAGAGACCTTCGACGGACTGCTGGCATAACAAAATCCGCCGTTGTTTAAGAAAGGGTGCTTTTCTTTGTTGCACTTCCCGTCGATCTCGACAATCGTCCGACATCGCAAGCCGCAAACCTCCCACAATTATAACGCCCCTTATCCCGGGACGAGAACCGTCTTTTATGCGTAAAGGGACAGCTTGTTTCAGTTCTTAACCGCAGACCTCCCTTCGATTCGATTATATAAAAATTGGGTCATAAAAAACCCGACTGTACAACACAGTCGGGTTTCATCTCATTTTGATTATTCAGCGATGGGATAAACGCTTGCTTTTTTCTTGTCTTTGCCCATTCTTTCGTAACGAACTACACCGTCAACGAGTGCGAACAAGGTGTCATCTTTACCGATGCCTACGTTCGTACCGGGATGAATCTTCGTGCCTCTCTGGCGAACGAGGATGTTCCCTGCAAGAACCGCCTGACCGTCGCTGCGCTTCGTGCCAAGACGTTTTGCTTCACTGTCTCTACCGTTGTGGGAGGAGCCGGTACCTTTTTTATGAGCGAATAAACTGATAAAAATCATCTTTATTTCTCCTTAAAATTATTTTTCCGAGCTCGCTTCAGCGAGTTCTTGATGCAATTAAGTTTACGATTCGATTAGAGTTCGATCTTTTCAACTTTAACTGCGGTGAAGGGCTGTCTGTGACCTTGCTTTTTACGTTCGTTTTTCTTAGCTTTATACTTGAAGACGATGATTTTCTTCGCCTTGTCTTGCTTAACGACCGTAGCGGTAACTTTTGCGGATTCAACTTCCGCGCCCGTCTTGATACCGTTCTCATCGGCAACCATCAATACTTTGAAAGATACGGTTTCGCCTTCTGCCGCAGCGAGTTTTTCAACTCTTACGACGTCGCCTTCCGCAACTTTGTATTGCTTGTTTCCGTTATCGATAATAGCGTACATTCTTTTTACCTCCTCTTTCCAGTCTCGAAGAATTT
>CAZRAS010000095.1:0-4277 GCA_964598045.1 uncultured Clostridia bacterium
ATTCTTTCCTTTGAGGAGAAAAAACTCGAATATTATATCATGAATAAGCCCAAAGGGGTCGTTTGTACCGTGTCGGACGACCGTGGTAGAAAGACGGTCATGGATTTGCTTCCCGAGGGCGTGGGCAGAGTTTTTCCCGTGGGGCGTTTGGATTATGCCACCGAAGGGCTTTTGATTTTGACGAACGACGGGGATCTTTCCTTCCGATTGACTCATCCGACCTCGGAAATCCCCAAGACTTATATGGCAAAAATCGAAGGGACTCTGACGGAAAAGGATTTGAATCCCATTCGTTCGGGAATCGAATTGGACGGGGTACTCACCAAAAAGTGTAAAGCACATATCGTGGAGACGAATAAGGCATATACAAAGGTGCATATTACCATCACCGAGGGAAGAAATCGTCAGGTTCGTCGTATGTTTGAAAGTATCGGAAAGAACGTGCAGTTGCTCAAGAGAGTGCGCATCGGCGATTTGCAGCTCAAGGGTTTGGATCGAGGACAAATTCGTCCTTTAACGGAATGGGAAATTGCCTATTTGCAAGCACTGTAAGGAAGAAAAAGCGTCTCGCCAAAAGGGGAGACGCTGTATTTTTATGGATTTAAGAGCGATAATTCCGCATCAGACCGATGACTTTGCCGAGGATGCGAACTTCTCCGTCTTCGTAGATCATATCGGAGAGTAACTCGTTTTCGGGATGCAGAACGATTTGTCCGTTGCGACGGAAGAAACGTTTGACGGTTGCCTCGTCTTCGATGAGAGCAACGACAATTTCCCCGTTTTCAGCGTTTTCTTGACGGCGTACGACGATTTTATCGCCGTTCATAATTCCCGCATCGATCATGGAAGTGCCCTGTACGCGTAACATGAATAATTCATCGCCCTTGAACTCGCTTGCAGGAAACGTATAATAGTCCTCATAATTTTCATAAGCAAAAATGGGCTGACCTGCGGTGACCGTGCCGATAAGCGGAATATTGACGCCCGAACTTTTCGCCAACGTCACCGAACGTTTTTTGTTCGTGGATTTATTCAAAAAACCTTTCTCTTGCAATTTTTGTAAGTAGCTGTATACCGTGGCGGTAGATTTGATTTGGCATTCTTGACCGATTTCGCGCACGGAAGGTGTATATCCGTTTTCCTCCGAAAATTTCCGTATATAATCCATTACTTTAATCAATTTATCTTCGCTAACCATATGGAGAACCTCGTCTGCTTGAATTGGGTATACGATAAGAGCCTACTGCAACCGAATTTCCTGCGACGAATTTCGCGTATGTGGATAGCATTCTCTTATTATATCTCTATTGTAACACATTTTTTTACAAAAAGCAAACAAATGTTCTAATAAAATACTTGATTTTTTTGAAAATTTTGCTATAATATAGATAGATAAGTATTTTGGAGGCGTTTTATGGAGAAAAAACTTGGACAGGAATGTGTACTGTATGATCGAGAGTGTACGGGATGTTTGGAATGCGAGACTTGCGATCTCGATCCGAATAAAATCTGCGATAACTGCGGTAAATGTATTGAATTTGACGACGTGGCGTCTATTAAAATCGATAAGATCTATACGAATCCCGACGAATATCACGAAAAGTGAGAGGAGATTTTACGAGATAAGCGTGCAAGAAGAATTTGAATATTCGAATCATAAAAGTAAGCGGTACTAAAAGAGTACCGCTTACTGTGTTATATAGTCCGAAAACCGATCCGAATATCGTAAAGGAAGAATGGCGTCCACGAATTGTCCGTCCTCCGTAAATTGTACGTTACGCTCTTTTAGCAGGGATTTTTTTGCGTTGTAGTCATTGAGCTTTGTATAGGGAATGAATAGCTTGGCAAAGAGAAGATCCTCGCTGCATTTTTCCAAAATCGCCCGTTTTAAGGCGGAAATTCCGACGTTCTCTTTGGCGGAAACGGCAATGCTTCCATACGGCAATACGGAGAGATCGGAGAGGCTTTCACTCTTATTCATGACGAGTAAATAAGGGGAAGAAAAGCTCATTTCTTCTAACGTTCGCAAGGTCGTTTGCATCTGCATATCGTATTCGCCGCTTGCGTCACAGACGATGAGCGCCAAATCACAGTTTAAGGCGCTTTCCAAGGTGGATTTGAAAGCTTCGATAAGGTTATGGGGAAGATCTTGCAAAAATCCGACCGTATCGACTAACAAAAACTCTACGCCCTCGATTTCAAATTTTCTCGCCGTCGGATCGAGGGTGGCAAACAGTTCGTTTTGTACGTATACGTCCGCACCCGTCAATAAATTCATCAGGGTGGACTTTCCCGTATTCGTATACCCGACGAGTGCAATCGTTTTAACGGAATCTTTCTTCCGGCGTACCGTCTGTAAACTTCTCCGCTTTTCCGTTTCCCGTAATTTATTTTCGAGATATTTCAGTCGTCCGCGGATATATCGTCGATCGGTTTCCAACTTGGTTTCGCCCGGACCTCTTGTACCGATCCCTCCTCCGAGCCGGGAAAGGGCAGCTCCTTTGCCTTTGAGCCTGGGATAAATATAATTGAGCTGTGCAAGCTCAACCTGCAATTTCCCTTCGCCGGAACGTGCGTTTTTGGCGAAAATATCAAGAATGAGCGTCGTACGATCGATGATTTTCCGATTATCGAGAGCAGCGGAAATATTCAAAGTTTGCGAAGGGGAGAGTTCTCCGTTGAAAAGAACGGTGATGTCTTCCAATCCGTTTAATCGCTCCCGAAGTTCGGCAAGTTTTCCAAGTCCCACGAAAGTTGCGGCGTTGATTTCCCGCACGTTTTGATAGATCGTTCCTGCATACAGCGCGCCGGCACTTTCGATTAAAGAAACCGCCTCTTGTTGCAAAGTCTTATATTTTCCGCTATTTTCACGAGTGATGGGTTGCAATATATAAATTTTTTCTAAGGTATCGTCGATATTTTCGTACATATTTATTTCTTTGAATCCTCATCGTTGCGAAGCTTTACGGCATCTGCCACCTTTCTGCGATTGTCGTCCGTGATGGCGGCATAATGTTTTTTCGTGGTGTTTACGTCCCGATGTCCGAGCACGTCGGCAACGATATAAATATCGCCCGTTTCGTTATACAGTCTTGTGCCATAAGTGCTTCTCAGCTTGTGCGGGGTAATCTTTTTCAAAGGGGAGACGAGTTTGCTGTATTTTTTTACGAGAATTTCCACCGTACGTACGTTGATGCGCTTGTATTGCATGGAGAGGAAAAACGCCTTTTCCTCTTTAGGAATTTTCGGATCGTTGGATTTTTCGGCAATATATTCTTGCAAGGCATATTTAACTTCGTCCGAGAAATATAAAATGGCTCGATTGCCGCCTTTTCGGGTTACGATAAAGGAATTTTCTTGGAAATCAAAACTATCGTTATCTAAGCCGATCAATTCGCTGATACGAATTCCCGTACCGAGAAAGAGCGTTAAAATCGCCGTGTCTCGAATCTTTGTTTTGCTATGATACCCGGCAGCGTGGTGCGTGAGTCCGTCGCCCGATTCCGCTACGTTGATGAGGTTGGAAACTTCTTCGGCGTCCAAGCGAATGATCTCTTTGTCGTGCAGCTTCGGCGTAGGAACTTTCGCAGAGTCGTCTTTATCCAGCAATCCCTTGTTAAAAAAGTATTTGAAAAGGGCACGAACGGCTGACAGCTTTCTTGCCTTCGCGCGCTCGTCGCAAGACAAATATTTGCCGCGGAAAGGATAGTGGGAAAGGTAGCTTACGAACAATTCGATATCGTAATGGGTGACCTGATTCAATTCGTCCAAGGTCAGATCCAATACGTCCAGATTGCGGAATTTTTTCTTCACCAAGAAATCGAAAAAGATACGAAGATCATAGGCATATTTCAAACGCGTTTGCGGACTTGTACGAGACTCGATGCCGATAAAATAATCTTCGCAAAAAGAGGGGAGTTCGTGAAGAAGTTCTGCCGTTCGATTGATATCATGAATATTACGTGTTGCATAATAATTATTTTTTTTCATATTTCTATTGTACTCCAAACGAAAGGGAATGTCAATAAAAATATCGGATTTTCCGAAAAGTTAAGCAAAAGTTCGGGAAATTTCCTTTTACGCAAGGTTGAAAAGTTTATCCTTAAAAAATCAGGGACGGATACTTTTGAATCAAGATCCCTTGTTTGTTGTTAGGGAATTTTACGATTTTTTAACGTGAGATTTTAACCGGGATGAGAAAAACGATTGTAAGGGGGAATTGATAAAACTATTCGTAAAATGCAGCTTTTACGAATAGTTTTTTCGTTAAATTAAAG
>CAZRAS010000096.1:0-4219 GCA_964598045.1 uncultured Clostridia bacterium
TTCATACCTATTCCTTGATCCACGACGATTTGCCTGCGATGGATAACGACGATTTTCGTCGCGGAAAACCGAGCAGTCATAAGAAATTCGGAGAAGCCAACGCGATTTTGGCGGGAGACGCTCTGTTGAACGAGGCCTATGCCATTTGTTTTCGTGAGAGCTTGAAAGGGGAAGCGTACGTTCGCGCGAGCTCGATTTTGAACGAGTGTGCAGGAATTTACGGCATGATCGCAGGGCAGTCTTCCGATTTGAAATTTTCGGAAGGGAAAGAGGATCTTCAAGAGGAAAACTTGCTGTATATTTACGCGCATAAAACTGGCAAACTTTTGCTGGCGCCCATGCTCATAGCCAGCATTTTGAAAAATAATAAAAATTATTACGAATGGGAACGTTTCGGCTCTCTTTTGGGTACGTTATTTCAAATGACGGACGATCTTTTGGACGTTACGGGTACTTTTGACGCCGTGGGTAAGAAAGTCGGAAAGGACGAGGAGGAACACAAAGCGACTTGTGTACGATTGTACGGGGTGGAGGGCGCAAAACTTCGCGCGGAAATTTGTGCGCAAAATTGTCATGCCACTTTGGAGAGTATTGACGGCAACGTTTGTTTTTTGCATGCGTTGATCGACGATGTGCTCGCCCGTAAAAAATAGTTTGATCATAGGATTTAGGTATACATGTTAGAAAGGATATCGCCTGAAAATATAAAAGATTGCTCGTTGTCGGAGCTGAAGTCTCTTTGCGGTGAACTTCGCGAAACGATTTGCGATACGGTTGGAAAATGCGGAGGACATTTGGCGTCCAATCTCGGTGCGGTGGAATCGACTGTCGCGCTCTTTTACGTTTTCGATTTTCCCAAAGATAAGATTATATTTGACGTCGGTCATCAATGTTATCCGTATAAATTGTTGTCGGGACGATATTCCGAATTTTCCACTCTTCGTCAAAGGGGCGGAATTTCCGGTTTTCCCAAACGCAGCGAAAGCGTATACGATTGTTACGATACGGGGCATGCGGGAACTTCCGTTTCCGCTGCGATCGGATTCGGAAAGGCACGCGATCTTGCCCAAGAAGATCATTGCGTTATTGCCTATATCGGAGACGGTTCGTTTAATAACGGACTTGTATACGAAGCCTTGAACAGCTTGAAAATTGTTCAAACCAACGTATTGATCGTCTTGAACGATAACGGAATGTCCATTTCTCCTACGATAGGTGGTATGTATGACATAATATCCGAAATTCGTAAGAACGGAAAAGAGGAAAATATTCGTCTGTTAGAGAGCTTCGGTCTTTCGTATATGGGCGTGAAAGACGGCAACGATCTGCAAGAAATGATCGAGGCGTTGCGCGAAGGAAAGGAGAAGCTCGCCACGACGTCCGTCCTTTTGCATATCGAAACCAAAAAGGGCAAAGGGTACGAATTCAGTGAAGAGCATCCCACGGATACGCACGGGATTTCGCCTGTCTGTGCTTCCGAACAGAGGGAATATTCACAGGTTTTAGGTGAAAAATTATGCGACATGGCGGCGCGTAACAAGCAGGTGGTCGTAGTGGCCGCGGCGATGAAAGAGGCACTTGGATTGAGCGATTTTTTTGAAACTTACTCTCAAAGGGCGTTGGACGTCGGAATCTGCGAGGAAAACGCCGCGGTGCTTTGCTCTTCCATGGCGGCAGGCGGGTTAAAACCTTATTACGCAATCTATTCTACCTTTTTACAGCGTTCGTTCGATGAGATTATTCACGATGTTTGCGGACAGGATTTGCCCGTAACTTTTTGTATCGATCGTGCCGGAATTTCAGGTTCGGACGGAGAGACGCATCAAGGAGTGTTCGATCTGTCCTATCTGTCTTTGATTCCCAATCTTGCCATCGTTGCACCCAAAGATACGGAAGAATTGAAAGAAGTGTTGGAGTTTAGTTTGACCTACGCCCATCCGCTTGCCATTCGCTATCCTCGAACGGGGAACGTGCTCTTCGAACGAGGCGAAACGCCTATTCGGTTGGGGAAATGGGAATATTTGCACCAAAGCGCAACAAAAGTGACGGTGTTAGCCGTGGGGGAGCGCTGTCTGCGTAAAGCGATGGAAATTTTAGAGGAATGTAATCTTGAACATCTTGATTTCAACGTAGTGAACGCTCGCTTTGTAAAACCGCTGGACGGAGCGTTGTTGGAGACTTTGCAGGGGCATCGTATCGTCACTCTTGAAGACAATGTCTTAAAGGGAGGGTTCGGTGCTTTGGTCGATCAATGGATTACGCAGAGCGGTATATCTTGTACGGTCAAAAATTTTGCGTATGACGATTGCTTTATTCCGCACGGCGGCGTAGAAGAATTGCAAAGGGAATACGGACTCGATCAAGAAGAGATTGCAAGGTATATTCGGAGCATACTGTTATGAGAGCGGATAAATTTTTTGCGGATAAGTACGGTTCGAGGACCAAAGCGGCGGAGGCAATCGAAAAGGGATTGATTCTCGTCAACGGAAAACCGATTAAACCTAAAACGGAAATTAAAGAAACGGACGTGACGGAGTTTGTGGAGGCGGAAACTTCTTTCGTTTCCAACGGCGGTTATAAACTCGATCGCGCACTCAAATCGTTTACTTTCGATTGTTTTGGTAAGGTGTTTGCGGATATCGGTGCGAGTACGGGCGGTTTTACCGATTGTCTTCTTCAAAACGGGGCAAAAAGAGTCTATACGATTGACGTCGGGGAAAGTCTTTTACACGAAAGTTTGCTCGGAGACGAGCGGATTGTGCAAATGGAAAATACAAATGCTCGATATTTACGAAAAGAGGATTTCCCCGAGGAGATTGACGGGGTTGTAACCGACGTGAGTTTTATTTCTTTGCGCTTGATTTTTCCGGTCATCAAAGAAATTTTGAAATCGGACGGGAGCGCGCTCGTATTGATTAAACCTCAGTTTGAATGCGAAAAGAAGCATATCGGCAAGAGCGGGATTGTCTCTCCTTCCGCACACCCTGCCATTGTGGAAAGGGTGCTGGGATATTTGACCGAAAACGATTTGTATCCGCACGGAATCGTTAATGCGCCCGTGCGAAAAGGAAAAAATATTGAATATATTCTCCATTGTAAACGACAATACGCAGGCGCAAAATCGACGAAACAAATCACGGAAGAAGTGAAGTGTTTTATCAGACGTAATTCCTTGGGAGAGTTGGAATAATATGAAAATCGGCATACTTGGCAGCATGGATAAAATCGAGACGGGAAAAACATTGGAGGAGATTCGACGTTTTTTGGAAGGAATCGGGTACGAGACTGTCTGCTTTTCCGCTCATACCGAAATCGGCGGCGTAGACGTCGTAATCGTGCTCGGCGGAGACGGTGCGATTTTGCATGCGGCGGTGGTGGCGGCGCAAAACGGGGTTAAAATTATCGGAATCAACTACGGAACGCTTGGTTTTTTAACCGAATACGAGAAAAACGAGTGGTCGAACGTGAAAAATTTGATTTCCGCCTTGGAGGAAGGGAGCTGTCGAATTGTCAAACGTAGTTTGTTGGAAGTGCGCATAGGGCAGGAGAAGTATTACGCGCTTAATGAGATCGCCGTACAAAGGGACAACCATCCCACGGAGGCGAGGACTTCTCAAATCTTAAAGACGGAGTTTTCCGCAAACGAAGGAAAAGAATTGATTGCCGGAGACGGCGTATTGATTTGTACGCCTACCGGCTCGACCGCCTATTCTCTGTCGGCAGGAGGCGCGATTTTAACGCCGGAGGTTCCCGTGTTTATGATGACGCCGATTTGTGCGTTCTCCATGCGTGCGCGCCCCATCGTCTTTTCCAACGTCGATGAATTTCAGGTGAGGATCGCCAAAGGACAGGCAAACGTGTTGGCGGACGGAAACGTACTCGCCACCCTGTCGGAAGGAGAAGAACTGCATATCAAAAAGGCGTCGTTTACGGCGGATTTTCCCGTAAAGGACGACGTGGACTTCTTTGCGAGAGTCAGAAACAAATTGAACGAATAAAGCACAGTATATAAAAAAATATAGTAGGAGAAACGAACGATGTTAAGATCAGCAAGACATGCGAAAATTTTGGAAATTATTTCACAGCGGGAAATTGAAACGCAGGAAGAACTTTGTGCGGAGCTGAATAAGCTCAATCACGTCGTAACGCAAGCGACCATCTCGCGCGATATTCGCGATTTACACCTCTTTAAGGTGGCAGGGCTTGAAAAAAAATATCG
>CAZRAS010000097.1:0-4146 GCA_964598045.1 uncultured Clostridia bacterium
ACGTGCTTTTGCAAGTGTTGGACGACGGGCGAATTACCGACGGGCAGGGCAGAACGGTGGATTTCAAAAATACCGTCATTATTTTGACTTCGAATTTGGGCTCGACGGCGATTTTGGACGGCATCCAAGAAAACGGCGAAATCTCCGACGAGACAAAGAATGAGGTGAATAAGCTGTTGAAAGCGTCGTTTAGGCCGGAGTTTTTGAATCGGTTAGACGAGACGATCTTCTTTAAGCCGTTGACGAGAACGGAAATTGGTTCGATCGTTCGGTTGATGGCGAAAGAACTTATTGCTCGTCTCGAAGAGAAACAACTTTATTTGACGTTGTCGGACGAGGCTGTGAACTTTATTGTCGAGCAGGGATACGATCCTATTTACGGTGCGAGACCGTTAAAGAGATATATTCAACATTTCTTGGAAACCATGTTGGCAAAAGAAATTCTGGCAGGAAAGTTTGCGCCGGGCGATCGAATCGTGGTTACGGTGAAAGACGGAAAACTTGTTATTGCGTGACGAAATTTGTCAACGTAAAGGAACGCCGCTGTGTTTGCGAAAGTGAATGCGGCGGCTTCGTCTTGTACATGGTATGCCCGTATCACATAGCGTATGCCTATTTTTTATGTGTAAATTTTTGTGAATAGAAAAATGAAAGTTTTGTGAAAGAGGGAATTTTGACACGCAAACGGTTGACTTTCCCCTCGCGAAAGAATATAATATAAGATGTATTAAAACTTCCTTATATTTCTAATATAAGGAAAATTCTTTTTTTGGAGGTGAAAACCGAGTGAATATGATTAAAACATTACTCAAAAGTGTTCGGCAGTACAAAATCCCGTCGCTGATCACGCCCGTTTTCATGGCAATCGAAGCATTCTGCGAATGTCTCATTCCCTTTTTTATGGCGGAGATGATCAACGAGAACGTTTTGGGCGGTCCGAACGCGATGCAGACGATTTTGCTTTACGGCGGAATTCTGATCGGGCTTGCGGCGTGCTCGCTTACGAGCGGTGTGCTGGCAGGGAGATTTGCGGCGAAAGCAAGTTGTGGATTTGCAAGCAATTTGCGCCATGATCTTTTCTACAGCGTGCAGAAATTCTCGTTCGCAAACATGGACAAATTCTCTACGTCTTCCCTTGTAACTCGTCTGACGACGGACGTAACCAACGTACAGCAGTCCTATCAGATGTGCCTGCGTATTGCAATTCGCGTACCTTTGCAGTTCATCTTTGCCATTATCATGAGCTTTATCAAAAATCCTTCTCTTGCATGGATCTTTGTGGCGATCGCACCCGTGTTGTTCGTGGCTCTTTTCGGCTTGATGTGGTACGTAATGCCCTTCTTCCGTCGCATTTTCAAGAAATACGACGCACTCAATAATTCCGTACAGGAAAACGTGGGCGGCATTCGCGTCGTGAAGTCCTTCGTGCGCGAATCTTACGAAACGGAAAAATTCGACAAGGCGGCGAGCGAGGTGCGCGACGACTTTACGAAAGCGGAAAAGATTTTGGCATTGAATAACCCGATTATGACGTTGATGATGAACGTTGCGTCCATGCTTATTTCCTATTTGGGGGCTAAGTTTATTATCGAAAATGGATTTGTAAACGGCGGAGTGCTTCCCGACGGTGCATTTGCGGCGGCGGATTTGTCTGCGCTCATTACGTACGGCATTCAGATTCTTTCTTGCTGCATGATGTTCTCCATGGTATTCGTTATGATCACCATGTCCTTGGAATCCGCAAGACGTATCACCGAAGTGTTGACGGAAGAATCGGATATCGTCAGCCCCGAGAACGGAGTAAAAGAGGTGGCAGACGGTTCCATTCGTTTTGAAAACGTCAACTTCAAGTATTCCGAAAAGGCGCAAAAATACGCACTTTCCGACATCGATCTCGAAATTAAATCGGGGGAGACGGTGGGAATTTTGGGGGGCACGGGTTCTTCTAAGACGACTTTTGTGCAACTCATTCCTCGTTTGTACGATACGACGGAAGGCGCCGTGTACGTCGGCGGCGTAAACGTCAAGGATTATGATTTGGATACCTTGCGTCAAGAAGTATCTTTCGTGCTTCAAAAGAACGTCTTGTTCTCGGGTACGCTGAAAGAAAATCTTCGTTGGGGGGACGAAAACGCCACGGACGAAGAGATCGAACGCGTGTGCAAGCTGGCGCAGGCGGACGAATTTATTCGTTCTTTCCCCGACGGTTACGACACTCATATCGAGCAGGGCGGTACCAACGTTGCGGGCGGACAAAAACAAAGACTTTGTATCGCGAGAGCCTTGCTTAGAAAACCCAAAGTGTTGATTTTGGACGATTCGACGTCTGCGGTCGACACCAAAACGGACGCATTGATTCGTCAGGCGTTCAAGGAAGAAATTCCCGATACGACGAAAATTATCATTGCGCAGCGTGTGACTTCGGTGGAACATGCCGACAAGATTATTTTGCTCGACGGCGGTAAGATCCTTGCATGCGGTAACCATGACGAGCTTATGGAAACGTGCTCCGTCTATCGTGAAATTTACGAAGAACAAACGAAAAAAAGTTCTGATGAAGGAGGGAATGACTAATGGCTGAAACGAAGAGTAAACCCATTCCCAAAATGCAAGGTAAACGAGGCATGGCA
This sequence comes from uncultured Clostridia bacterium, assembly GCA_964598045.1. Lineage (GTDB taxonomy): Bacteria > Bacillota > Clostridia > Christensenellales > Borkfalkiaceae > Scatosoma. The sequence goes on from CAZRAS010000097.1 coordinate 2,631, forward strand.
ATGCCGAAAGGCTCTATTAAAAAAGGGACTTTGTCCAGACTTTTGAAATTTGTATTCAAGTATTACAAATGGCAGACGATTCTCGTGCTTGTATGTATTTTCTTGAGTGCGTTCGGTAGCTTGGTTTCCTCGGTATTCATGCAGACATTGATCGACAACGTCATTACGCCGGGCATCAGTGCGGGCTTAGACTCGGTGAAAGGCGAATTGATCGGGCTTATGATCAGCATGGGCTGCGCATATGGCGTAGTCGTGTTGGCAAGCTTTTTGTGGCGTCGAGTGATGGCGGCGGTGACGCAAGGAATGCTCTATCATTTGCGTATGGATATGTTCTCTAAGATGCAAACCTTGCCTATCAAATATTTCGATACGCACGCGCACGGCGACATCATGAGTACGTATACCAACGATACGGATGCGACCAGACAGTTGATCGGGGAAAGTTTGCCTGCGATTTTGTCGAGCTCCTTGACGATTCTCGTTTCTACGGCATTGATGCTTTGGTACAGCTTGTGGTTGTCCCTCGTCGTGTTCGTTTGTACGTTTGCCATGACGATCGTGGTGAAGGTGATCGGCGGTAACAGTGCAAAATATATGGTTGCGCAGCAAACCTCTCTTGCGGAAGAGGAAGGCTTTGTGGAAGAAATGATCAAAGGTCAGAAGGTCGTTAAAGTATTCACCCACGAAGAACAATCGAAAGCGGACTTTGATAAGCATAACGATAAGCTCTATCATGACAGTGAGAGAGCACATATGTACGGGAATATTTTAGGTCCCATTTTGGGAAATATCGGGAACTTTACCTATGTGCTTTTGGCAATTATCGGGGGAATCTGTCTCACGACGGGATTGCCGAATATCGGGATAAGCAGCCTTGTAGAGGGAATTGCCCCCTTGTCTATCGGTGCTATCATTGCGTTCTTGGGGATGTCGAGAAATTACACGATGATGATCAACCAAATGTCGCAACAGATTTCCATGATCGCCATGGGGCTTGCCGGTGCGAGCCGTGTCTTTGCACTTATGGATGAAGAACCCGAAGTGGATGAAGGATACGTGACTTTGGTCAACGCTAAGAAGGACGAAAAAGGCAATCTCATCGAAACGACGGAACGTACGGGATTGTGGGCATGGAAGCATTTCCACAAGGCAGAAGGCACGACGACGTATACCGAATTGAAAGGGGATATCGTCATGGATATGGTGGATTTCTGCTACGTGCCCGAAAAGCAAGTTTTGACGGATGTGAGCTTGTATGCGACGCCCGGTCAAAAGATTGCATTCGTCGGTGCGACGGGTGCGGGCAAGACGACGATCACGAACCTCATCAATCGTTTCTACGATATCGCGGACGGGAAAATCCGTTACGACGGCATCAATATCAATAAAATCAAGAAGGCGGATTTGAGAAGATCGCTCGGCATCGTATTGCAAGATACCAACCTGTTCACGGGTACGGTGATGGAGAATATCCGTTACGGCAGACTGGATGCGACGGATGAAGAGTGTATCGCGG
>CAZRAS010000098.1:0-4090 GCA_964598045.1 uncultured Clostridia bacterium
AATAGAAATCCGATTTCACTAGACGCTTTTTGATAACTTTCCCGTCTTTTTTTTAGAATACGGATACCAAAAACACCGCCGCATATGCGACGGTGTTACCACATCAAATTGTAGATTATTGATCTTCGCCGTTTTTACGCATGAAAAAGTCCACGAAACGGGGACGATGCTTACGATCCACGGGCATTTCCTGAGGATTTGGTTGATCGGGAATGGGGTCATCGGGTTCAAACGGACGTACGGGCTGCATATACGGTATTTGCGAAACGGGTTGAGCCGGCACGTATCCCCCCTGCGTGTAATTGCCCTGTGTGTTGGGATAAGGAGGGGTGTACGTAGGCTGCGAAGATTGCGTATAGGCAGGTCTCGAAGGCTGCGCGTACGTAGGCGTTACAGGCTGCGTATACATAGGTTGCGCAGGTTGTGCGCGATAGCCGTTTGCAGGCGCCGCCCCCGCGTTTTCTCTGTTGTTATACGAATAATCGAGTTTCTTGGAGAGCATCGCCGCCTGACGAAGTGCCGCATCCTGTGCATCCGCGCCGTAGCCGCTTTGCATATTGTCAAAGCCGGTTGCAATCAATACGACCTCCACTTCATCTGTCATATTCTCGTCGATCGCCGCACCGAAAATCACGTTTGCGGAGTAGTCGATGACGTCACGAACGAGATTTGCCGCCGTAACGACTTCATCGTACGAGAGCGTCTTATCCCCGATTACGTTCAAAATGACTGAATGCGCACCTTCGATGGTCGTATTGAGCAAAGGACTGCATACGGCACAACGAACTGCGTCATAAATACGTTTTTCCCCTTTTGCAACCCCCATACCCATATGTGCAATGCCACGTCCTTTCAACGTCGTTCTCACGTCCGCAAAATCGAGGTTGATCAAGGAGGGTTTAACGATCAATTCGGTAATCCCGCGAATCCCTTGACGAAGCACTTCGTCTGCGACCTTCAATGCCTCAGGGAAAGGAGTGCCCTTGGGCACGACCTGCGAAATCTTATCGTTGGGAATGGTGATGATGGAATCCACGGATTTTTTAAGCTCTTCGATTCCCGTCAACGCGTTCGTCATTCTCAATCTTGCCTCGAACGCAAACGGAAGGGTTACTACGGCAACGGTCAAGATCTTCATCTCTTTCGCAATCTTTGCAATGACGGGAGCAGCGCCCGTGCCCGTACCGCCGCCCATACCTGCGGTGATGAAGAGCAAATCGGTATCTTGAAGGGCTTTTTGAATCATATCTTTGTCCGCTTCCGCAGCCGCTTTCCCGACGTTGGGGTCCGCGCCTGCGCCAAGTCCTTTGGTAAGCTCCGTACCGATCTGCAAACGATTGGTCGCTTTGGAACGAGCCAAATCTTGCACGTCCGTATTCACGACGATAAATTCCGCCCCCTCGATGCCCGATTCGATCAAGCGATTGACGGCGTTATTTCCTGCACCGCCGACGCCGATAACCTTGATTTTTGCCCCTCCGCTGAAATTGCTGAACGAGGGCATATTCGTCGGTTGATTCTGGGGAGAATAACCGTATCCTGCTCTTCTTTCGTCAAAATTATCCATCATTTCCTTTTTCCTCCGATGACGTTTAGAAATTTCTCAAACCAACCTTTCTTTGCATTATCCGAGATCGCCGTAGCGAGCAAGGATATCTTCGACGAACAAGTCGGTTTATCATAGTAAGGCAAATCGGGATAGACGATTTCCGTCAACCAACTTACCCGTTTTGCAATATGTTCCGCCGCGCCTTTGATTCCGCTGATGCCTTCCCCCGTAACGCTGATGGGGTTTGCCGACAACATAAGCGAGGCTTTGTCCTTGTAATATTTTCTCAAGAATACGTCCACTCGTTCGCACAGCTCGTCCAGTGCGAATTTGATGACGTCGTTGACTTTCTGCACGGGGAAAGACCGCTCGTCGATCTCCGAGAAATACGCCATATCCTTAGGTACCGTCCCTCCCGAGATATTCGCATTGGCGAGAAGTTCTTCCGCGACTGGATAATCGATGCCGAGCGTCTCTATCAGCTGCACCAACACACTGCCGATCCCGCAATTGAAGTTCTCCTCGTGCACGATACCGCTGCCGTATACAACGGAAATCGAACTTGTCATAAACCCGATATCCAATAAAAAGGCATATCCCTCTCTCTTTTTTTCGGACAACAGATAGTTTGCCTGTGCAAGCGTCGACGGAATGAATTTCACCTCGGGGAAGCCCATATCTTCCAAAAGCTTTTTGATAAACTCATAGAACGTTTCGGATACGAAGTAGTAACACAGCGCGCCTTTGAGCATCGTCGTAGGCACCCCGTATAAATCACTTGCAAAGAAATGTTTGCGATTATCCCCCAACGTAAAGTACATCGCCGAACGCCGAATACATACGCCCTCGGTCAACAAATCGTTCATCCCGCTTTCATAAAGCGCGTCGATATCCTGCGCGGATATCTTACGTTTTTTGGAAAAGGATGCCGTATGCCCCTTGGTAACGACGGACACGAACGGCGACGGTACGCCGACGTAAATCTCCCCGATCGTCCCTTCGTACGTTTGTTGCACTTCACTCACCGCACGCATCACCGCACGACGAAAGGAAGCTTCGTCGAAAAAGCCGTCTAAACAATATCCTTCGTAACTTTCACTTTGTATCCCGTTAAAGACGAAGGTCCCGTTGACGCCCCTCATACCAAGCAAAAAGGACACTTCATTCGACCGTATATCCAAAATCGCAACGCATGTGTTCTTCATAATTGTTTCACTCCCCGAACGGCTTATCGAAAATTAGCAAATCTTGACTTTAATTATACACTATTTATATGCAAATGTCAATTGTATGAAGAAAAAAAAGACAAGAAAAAACACGCAAATTGCGTGTTTTCCCATATTTTCAAGTATTTTCACTTCTCAAACTCGTCCCTACTCAAATAATCGGTAAAAATTTCTTCACCGTTCGCGGAAATAACGATTCTTCCCGAAAGTTTTTGCTCGTCCGTCAAGCCTCGATACGCTTCCACCGCAGCCTCTGCTTTCTCTCTCGTTTTTTGCGCCGGTGCCCCGAAATACAGCTTGACGCCTTCGCGCATCGTCACCCGATAAATCGTTTCGGGTTCTCGAGTGAACACTTCCACGGAAACCACGTTACCTCGAATACCTCCGAACAACGAAGAAAGCTCCTTACAAAGGGTAAGCACAGAATTGAAATGAAGATCTCCCGTGGGCAATTTTCCGTTCTCCCCGACGACGGAAAGCCCTTTGAGAATCACGTTTTCCGCCCCGTTCAAAACGTTTTCGGGCGTCTCTCTACTCCCCAACACGGTTCCGTCTTCCCCAAGAATATAATAGCCGGTATCCTTTGTCTCCACGGCGTATACTTCCGCATCTTCCGTAATTTTGACGATCAGTCTGTTCGGATGGGATTTTTCAAACCCGACGAGTCGAAAATACGGGAATTCCTTCATAATTTCCCGCGCCTCGTCCTCATTTGCAAAAAAGATACTCTCCCGCACGTACGCCTCTTCCAAGCGTTCTTGAAGCGTCTCTGCCTGCACCTTCGCTTCGTCGGAAACGAGGTAGGATTCGAGTGTCACCTTCTCCACTCTGTACACGGCGGAAAAGCCCAACAAAGCCCCCGATAAAAAAAGGATCGCCGACAATAAGATCACCCAAAATTTCTTTTGATTTTGCATACTTTATTTCCTCTTTCGCATTTATATTCGCACGCGTTTTATCTTCGCACCGAGCTTTCTCAACGTACCCTCGAACTCCGCATATCCTCTGTCGATATGGGAAAGGTCCATAACACAGCTCTGTCCCTCCGCGCGCAGAGCGGCAACCACGAGCGCCGCGCCCCCACGCAAATCCCCTGCCGTCACCGAAGCACCGTGCAGTTTCTCTACGCCGCGAATGAGCGCCGCCCGTCCCCGAACGGTGATATCCGCACCCATACGTTTGAGTTCCGCCGCATATCGGTACCTCGTTTCAAACAAATTCTCCACCACGAGCGTAGAGCCTTTCGCCGTCGTACTAAGTGCCGAATATTGCGCCTGCATATCGGTGGGAAAGCCGAGGAAAGGCATCGTCTCCA
>CAZRAS010000099.1:0-4073 GCA_964598045.1 uncultured Clostridia bacterium
AAAAATGCACTTTGTCCCTTTGCGGAAACGACCTGCGCCGCCACTTTTTGAAGCTGTGACACCTTACCGCATCCGGACAGTGCCAACCGTTCACGCACATAAAGCGAATACACCGTATCTCCCACGAAAGCGAGCGTCACGGCGTTAATCTGCGCGGCTTCCAATTTTGTCAAAGGTTCTCTTTGTTCTAACATTCTCGATTACTCCGTAAAAATCTATGTTATATTATAACATAGTTTTCGGGAAATGACAAGTGATTACAAAACTTTTTCCGCAATTTAGGCGACAGAATAGGAAAAATAGGCAAGCACACCTGCCGAAAGCGCCTGTGCAAGCTGTTTTTGCCAAGTTTCGTCAATCAACAGCGCCTCATCCTTGGCATTGGACAAAAAACCGCATTCTACGATTACGGAAGGGCACGCCGCGCATTCGAGCATGAAAAATTCTCCGCTTGCCGCCTTTCGCTCTCGAACGCCCTGCCCCAGATACAACTCGTTAAGTTTTTCTTGCAACGTCAACGCAAGTGCCTTACTCCCCTCGTTTTTCGCACTATAAAATACCTGTCCGCCGCGAGCGTTTCGGGAAGAATAAAAATTCTGATGAACGGAAATGACGACGCCGGGTGTTTGTTCAAGGATAATTTCCTTACGCTTTTCCATATCCCGACGCTTAAATCCGCTCGTCGCCGCATCGTATAATCCTGCCTGCGTTTTACGAGTGAGCACAACCTCGAAGCCAAGCTCTTCGAGTTCCGTTTTCAACTTATACGTAACGGCGAGATTGAGATCGCTCTCTTTCGTCTTGCTCACGATCCCCGTTACGCCTCCGTCAATACCGCCGTGCCCCGCATCCAACACGATACGCATTCCGTTTTCGAGGACGCCTGCCTGCACAGGCGAAACCAACACACGCACACACAGTCCCACCGCCGCCGTAAATCCGATTGCCACCGCCGTTGAAAAGGCAAAAATTATTTTCTTCATAGGTATATCCTATGTCGACGGCTTGAAAAATATACGAAAAGCCGCGTATCTGCATACGCGGCACGTCTCGTTTATACGAATTTCAGTTCCGAAGAGGAAATTTTCTCTTTCTCGCAAACCGACAAAGAAGGAGTCGAGAACGTTTTCACGGGCGCCGACAAAGATTCCGGCGTCGACAAAGGCACAGGCGTTGATAAAAGCGATTTAACGGGTGTTTTCTCCTGCTCCAATTCAAGCATTTCCGCCTCTTTCATCCATTCCGCATGGATTTCCGAAACGCGTGACGTAACGATTCGCTCCACACCTGCCTCTGCCATTTTCTTAAAATCCGTCAATGTTTCCACCTCGGACACTTCCAGTCCGCATGTACGAAGCAAATCGTATCGCAAGCGTTCGCAACCGACAAAATACGGCACGCAAACGTAATCCGCCCCCATTTCCGAGGCAAACCTTGCAATCCGCGCCACCGTGGGATAGGGATATTTTTTATCAATCCACACCTTGATTTTGGCTTGTTTTCCAACCCGTTGTATCTGCCGAATTTCCTTTTTCATCTCCCCGTACGCTCCCGTAAAAATATGAGAGGAGGACAGCACGAGGGTGAGTTCTTTCGCGCCCCCTTTCACGGCAAGTTTCCCCTCGTACGCCTTGACTTTCGCCGTTGTCTCTCCGTTTCCGCCCACAACGCAATCGAGTTTTACACGGCTTTTTTGCAATTCCTTTTGCACTCGCTCCAAGACGACGGGCGTCACTTTCACCGCAGCCTGACGAAAACGTGACGCTCTCGTAACCGACTTTTTAATATCGTCTTTCATGCCGATAGGCGAAACGGAACGAGCAATAGCGCCCATGATTTCAGCCACTTTTTTCTGCCTCTTATAGGCACGATATTCCTCCGCTTCCCGTTGCGAAATACGCACGACTTCCGTTTCCTTCGTAGAATTTCTCGTTTTATCGTTCTGTTCCATACAAGAAGTATTGACAAACCTTTTCTTTTTATCCCTTATTTTACCAAAATAGGACAAAATAAAGATGCTATACTGTGCCCATGAAAACAATATCCTTTCACAATCTATTACTCTCTTTAACCATGCAGGGTTTTCTTTGGACGTTGCTTCTCCTTCTATTGTGCTTTTCCGGCGTATATATTGCCGAGCTTGCCCGTATGGGCTGGGCATACAAAAACGACACTCGAAAACAAAGCAGCGTACAAAAAGAGGAAGAAAAAAAGGCGCCTGCGGAAAAGCCGCAAGAGCCGATTTACTATATCGTGGAAAAGAAAAAACGCCGCCCGAAATCGACGTGTTACGGAGATCCGCAACCCATTCAATTCAAGAAAAATTAATTTTTATTCGTTTAGAATGCCGCAAGCGTTTCTCGCACCCTTACCTATCAAGCAGAACAAACGCGCGTTTCCTCCAACCCTTCCTCGTCAAACAGGACAAGACGAGCGCCGATTTACGCCTTTAATTCTCCCGACTGTTCGTCAAATCTTTGCATATTTTCCCCGTCTGCCCAAAGACGTTCGAGATGATAAAAAAGTCGAGTCTCGTCATTGAAAATGTGTACGATCACGTCGCCGTAATCCACAACCGCCCAACGCCCGTCGCGAACACCCTCTGTACGGGAAGGCAAGATACCGAGATCACGTTCTACGAGTTCTTCCACTCGTTCCCCCATCGCGCGAATCTGCGGTGCGTTGCTCCCACTTGCAATGATGAAGTAGTCGCAAAGATCCGTCTTTTCACGCACGTACAGCGCAACGATATCCTTGCCGCGCTTATCCGCCAAAGCCTTACATACTGCGATTGCCAATTCTTTACTTGTTACTTGTGCCATATTATTTCCTCATTTTTTGATTATTTTTATAATATTCATACGCGTTTTGCGTCAATAAATAAATATCCGCGCCCTTGCGTCTTAAAAATTCAAGCGTTTCAAAAAGCGCCCTTTCCAAACACTCGTCTAACCCCTGTCCCTGCCAAAACAGTTCTCGAAGCATTTCCACACCCTCGTAAGAACGCTCTTCTTCGAGCATATCGGACAAAAAGATCAGCTTCTCCAGTTCGCTCATATTCGCTCTTCCGCTCGTGTGATAACGAACGGCATTGAGAATATCCTCGTCATCGATTCCAAAAACGTGCTCGGCGACATACGCCCCGGCAAACTGATGCCAAACGGACTCGGGAACTTTCCCCCACTCCGCAGGCGCAACAAACCCTTGTAAATAAGGGCTGTCGGGAGATAAATTTTTCGCACAATCGTGAAAGAGTGCCGCCGCGATCGCTTTTCGTTCGGGAATTTTGAGTTTCAACGCCCGTTCCGCCGCCAAATAAGCCACTCGAACACTGTGCGCCCGTCTCGACGGCTTTTCAAGCGCCAACGCTTCGCGCGCGTTTTTAATTTCATAGAGGTGACGCTCGCGGATATATTTTTCCACGTTCTCCTCTAAAAATTCCGTTAAACGCATACCTGCCCCCGCCAAAACACGGATTTTGGTCGAGGAAACGTCTGCGCCGTTATAGTGAACGCGAACAAAATCCTTGCCGAATTTTCGGCGAAATTCCGTCTGCTCTTCTTTCCACCATCCCTCTTCGTCGTGACGACCGCAAACGGCGATATGCACGTCGTTTACAATAGACTGCGGATTTTTCCACGTAGGAAAATCCCGCAACATATCCGTGCCGACAAGAAAAAAAAGTTCGTCGTCAGGATAAAGCTCCTTAAAATGTCGACAGGTCAGGTAGGTATAACTCGTTCCGCCCTGTAAAATTTCATAATCGGACACTTCCACCTCGGGAATATCCGAAAATACCAAACGACAGAGCTGCATACGATCGGCGTCGGAAGAAAGCACGCGATAGGGCTTATGAGGCGGGGTGTGGGCAGGCATCACGTATAGTTTATCCAAACGCAAACCTTCTACTGCCGCGCGAACACAATTTTTATGTTCCTTATGAACGGGATCGAACGATCCCCCGAAAATACCTATTCTCATGTCTCGCTTCCTCTATCGCCCATCAATCTATTTATAGTATACTAGATGGGAATAAAACGAACCCGCCGCAAAGGCGTCTTTTCGGCTCTTTT
>CAZRAS010000100.1:0-284 GCA_964598045.1 uncultured Clostridia bacterium
CTTAAACCACAGGATGCGAAAGCTCATGCAGTTGGCTGAAAAATGTGAATAGGAGGGAATTATGACGGATTTTGTACATTTACATTTGCATACGGAATACAGTCTTTTGGACGGCGCGGCGAAGGTGGACGATTTAATCGACCATCTTGTCGAAAATCATATCGATACGTGCGCGATCACCGATCACGGCAATATGTACGCTTCTTTATATTTTGCGGAAGAGTGTGTAAAGAAAGGTATTAAATATATCATCGGTTGCGAGCTGTATGCCGTGGAAAATCATC
>CAZRAS010000100.1:294-4020 GCA_964598045.1 uncultured Clostridia bacterium
ACCCCGGAAAGAATGAACATATCGTCTTGCTCGCAAAAAACAAGACGGGTTATAAAAATATCGTCAAACTCGATTCTCTCTCCTATATCGACGGGTACTACGGGGGAAAACCTCGTATCAGTTACGATTTGATCAAACAGCACAGCGAAGGGGTGATTTGCCTCTCCGCTTGTCTTGCCGGACATTTGCCGCAACTCTTGTTGCGCGGAGACTACGACGGAGCGAAGGCTTGGGCGCAGGAGATGAAGGATGTCTTCGGAGAAGATTTCTACATTGAATTGCAAGATCACGGAATTCCCGAACAAAAGCAAATTTTGCCCGATTTGATCAAGATTGCCAGAGAGCTCGATATCCAACTCGTTGCGACCAACGACGTGCATTACATTGAAAAAGATGACTGGGAAGCGCACGAGATTTTGCTCTGTATTCAGACGAAATCCACCCTTGCAAATCCCAAGATGAGATTTGAACAGCACGAGTTCTATATGAAATCGGGAGACGAGATGATGGAGCTTTTCCGTTACGTGCCCGAAGCGATCACCAATACGCGCGTCATTGCGGATAAGATCGAAGAACCTGTCTTCGATTTGACGCCGAAGGGAGATCCTATTCGTGATACCTCCCTGATCCCTTTGTATACCCCCGACGACGGATCCACCTCGCCCGATTATTTGACGAGGTTGACGTGGGAAGGTTTGCCCAAGCGCTATGCGGAGATCACCGATACCATTCGCGAACGTGCGGAATATGAACTCGGAATTATCATTTCCATGGGGTTTGCGGACTACTTCCTGATCGTGTGGGACTATATCAACTGGTCTCGTCTGCACGGGATTCCCGTAGGCCCCGGACGTGGTTCGGGGGTAGGTAGCATCGTTGCGTATTCCATCGGGATCACCGACGTCGATCCTTTGCGGTACGATTTGATTTTCGAACGTTTCCTGAATCCCGATCGTGTCTCCATGCCCGACTTCGACGTGGACTTTTGCACCAAACGCAGATACGAAACGATCGAATACGTGCGTGAGAAATATCATCCGGAAAACGTGGCACAGATCGTTACATTCGGTACGCTTGCGTCCCGAGCCGTTATTAAAGACGTCGGGCGAGTGATGGGCGTTCCCTATTCGGAAACGGATAAAGTGGCAAAACTCATGGACGGGAAATCGACCATCGGAGAATTGCTCGGCTTGAATATTCCGAAATTGGAAAAACAGCTTGCCGATCCTTCCTTGCCCGAAGAGAAACGAGGGGATGTCGAAAAGAAACTTAAAGAACAAAAACAAAAGAAAAATTCCGAGTTTATCGAAGTGTACGAGACGAACGAGGATCTTCATCGCGTCATCGACATGGGCTTGAAATTGGAAGGGATGCCTAAAAATACCTCCGAACATGCGGCAGGCGTCGTAATTTGTAACAAGGTGCTTTCCGACAACGTGCCTCTTGCCAGAAACGGGGAGGATATCGTCACGCAATTCGACATGAAAGAAGTCGAGGCAGTGGGGATGTTGAAGATGGACTTTCTCGCACTCACCACTTTGACGGATATTCAGAACACTTTGGAGTATATCAAAGTAGGACACGGAATCGAGATCGATTTCAACAAGATCGGGTTGGACGTTCCGGAAGCCTATCAACTCATTTCTTCCGGAGATACGGATGCCGTGTTCCAGCTTGAACAAGGGGGCATGAAGAAATTCATGAAGGAATTGCAGCCGAGCTGTTTGGAAGATTTGATCGCCGGCATTTCCCTCTATCGTCCGGGACCTATGGATTTCATTCCCACCTATATACGGAATAAGCACCATCCCGACCAAATCGTTTACGATACGCCTTATCTCGAACCGATTTTGAGAAATTCCTACGGGGTTATCGTGTATCAGGAACAGGTTATGCAGATTTTCCAGCAGCTTGCAGGCTACACCTACGGACAAGCCGACCTCGTTCGTCGTGCGATGGCGAAGAAGAAAAAGAAGGAGCTGATGGAACAGAAGGACAAGTTTATTTACGGCGCTCCGGCGGAAGGAATCACGGGGTGCGTGTCCAAAGGGATTCCCGCAGAAATCGCCGAAAAGATTTTCGGGGATATGGAAAGTTTTGCTTCCTATGCCTTCAATAAGTCGCATGCGGCGGCGTATGCCGTGGTGGCGTATCGAACTGCCTATTTGAAATATTTCTATTTGAAAGAATTCCTTGCAGGTATCTTGAATGACAGAATCGACAAGAGCGAAGAAGTCTCCAAGTATATCATGTATATGAAGGAAAAGAACATCGATGTTTTGCCCCCCGACATTAATCGTTCCAAGGATATCTTCTGGGTAGAGGGGAACGGAATTCGAATCGGGTTGGGTGCCCTTCGCGGTGTCGGACAAGATGCCATTGCGCAGGTTATCGAAGAGCGCAATCAAAACGGATTGTTCAAAGATTTTTCCGATTTTGTAACTCGTTGTTGTAAGCATATCAATAAGCGCATCGTCGAAAGTTTGATTTATGCCGGGGCGTTTGATTGTTTCGGATACAATCGCGCGCAGGTGGCGGCGGTGTACGAGGAAGTGCTCATGCGCGTCAATGCGATGGAAAAACAGAAGTCGGGGGCACAGATTTCCCTGTTCGGAAACATTTTGGAAGAACAGTCGATCGAGATCAAATATCCCGCTATTCCCGAATTCGAAACGATGGAAAAACTCTCCAAGGAGAAATCGGTGCTCGGCGTATACGTCAGCGGACATCCCTTCGAAAAATTCCTGCCCTATTTCAAAGACAGAACGTTTAATTGTTCCATGATGGAATTTGAAGAGGATGAGGAATCGGGAATTAAGACGTATACGCAAATTCAAGACGGACAGCAGATCACGATGGGCGGTATGATTTCGGCATTCAAGAAGTTGAAAACGAGAAGCGGCTCCTTTATGGCATTCGTGACCGTGGAAGATTTGTACGGTTCCGTCGAATGCGTCTGCTTCCCCAAAGTATACGACAAAATTCGCAGCTTTTTGGAGCCCGACCGCGTCGTTTCCTTGTCGGGAAAACTCAGCATCGAAGACGAGAAGGCGCCTGCCATCATCGTTGAGAAAATGACGGAGTTCACGTTGGAGGAAGATCTTGAAAACAGGGCGGCGGAAAATCGAGTGCCGCAGGACGTGGAAGATAAGGCGCCGACGGTCGTTAAGCCCGTGCAAAAATCGGACGCAGAGAAAAATTTGTGGCTGAATATCAGTGCTTTGGACGAGGAAGACGTCGAAGAACTGTTAGATACCCTCACTTTTTATGTGGGAGAGACGAGCGTTTGGTTTGTCAAGAACGGCAAAAAAATGGGCTGTTCGCAAAAGGTGAGTTTGACAAAAGCGCTCATGGCAGAGCTTTTCAGTTTCTTGCCGGAAGATTGTATAAAAATTATTTGAGAAATTTGTAAAAACTTGCCTGAAACGATTTGAGTTTTTCAAAAGATTTGCTATAATATAGTCATAAGTCAAAATGAAAGTAGATTTTAAGAGTAATTCATCGAAGTATCGCAGATTTCGAGAAGCGATAAGCAAAAGGGGTTGAAAAGGATTGCCGAAGGCAACCGTTTCAAGCTCAACGATGCGACTCGGATGATTACGGTATCGGTTGAAGACAATAAGGAGAAGGATAAAGAATGAAACGTATTGGTTTATTGACAAGTGGCGGTGACGCTCCCGGCATGAATGCGGCAATTCGCGCGGTCGTTCGTTCGGGGTTGTATTT
>CAZRAS010000101.1:0-4007 GCA_964598045.1 uncultured Clostridia bacterium
ACCCGATTCGGACGAGGTTGCCGAAATGTACGAATACGGAAAAACGCTTTTGGAGGAAAGAGGATACAAGCGTTACGAGGTGTCTAATTTTGCGATTCCGGGATATGAGAGCAAACACAATCTCAACTATTGGAAACGCGGCGAGTATATCGGCGTCGGCGTATCTGCCAGCTCGTTCATGATGGGCAAACGTTTCACGAATACTTTCGATTTGGATGAATACATGAAATGTATCATTTCTGGCTTCTATCCGGCTGTGACGAGCGAGCAGGTGGAAGAAAAGGATGCGAAATTCGAGTTTGTCATGCTCGCCCTTCGCACGAGTGCCGGACTTTCGATGGATGAATATAAAGAAAAATTCGGCAATTCTTTGGCGGAAGATTTCCCTAATGCGCTGAAAAAGACGGTGAAATATTTAGAACTTGACGGCGATCGTTTAAAAATTAAGGACTAGTATTTATACGTGCAAAACTCTATTCTCGTGAACTTCTTGGAGGAGGAAGGGGAATGAGATTGTTGATCATTCGCCACGGCGATCCCGATTATGCCTTTGATTCCTTGACGCAAAAAGGGCGCAGAGAGGGAGAATTGCTCGCGGAAAAATTCAAGAAAGAAAAGATCGATTATATCTATTCTTCTCCGCTCGGCAGGGCAAAAGAGACTGCCATGTATACGGCGAAGGTTTTGGGCATGGAAGATCGAGTGACGATAGAGCCGTTGTTTCGGGAGTTTAACAGAGAAAGAGCGATGGTTTTGCCCGACGGAACCGAGCGGCATTTAATTTGGGATTTGCTCCCCGAATACTGGACGAAGGAAAGTGAATTTTACGATCTCGAAGAATGGAAAACGCATTCGGCACTCGGACAAGGAGACGTGGTTGAATATTACGAGAAAGTCGTGAGACGCTTGGATGTAATTTTGCAAGCGCACGGGTATCGTCGAGAGAACGGATATTATCGGGTTGAACGGGGAAATACCGACACGGTGGCGATTTTTTGTCATTTCGGGTTGGAGATGATTTTGCTTTCTCATCTTTTCAATCTTTCTCCGTTTCCTTTGCTGCATCACTTTACGGCGTTGACGAGTTCTGTTACGACGTTGTATACCGAGGAAAGACGAGCGGGAATTGCCACCTTCCGCTGTTGCGGATTCGGGGATATAAGTCATTTATACGCGGCAGGAGAAGAACCCTCGTTTTCGGCGAGATTTTGTGAAGTTTTCGGGAACGGGGATCGGCAAGATTGACAAAAAGAAATAGGCAGGTGTGCGTTGATATGAAAAAACACGTGAAAGTAGCGGCGGCGTTGCTCTTTGAAAACGGTAAAATATTCGCGGCGAAACGTGGGGAGTCTCCCTACCCTTACGTTGCGCACAAA
Source organism: uncultured Clostridia bacterium (assembly GCA_964598045.1). Classification (GTDB taxonomy): domain Bacteria; phylum Bacillota; class Clostridia; order Christensenellales; family Borkfalkiaceae; genus Scatosoma. The sequence goes on from CAZRAS010000101.1 coordinate 1,377, forward strand.
TACGAATTTCCCGGCGGGAAAATCGAGGAAGGGGAGCGAGGGGAAGATGCGGTCAAGCGTGAGCTTCGAGAAGAACTCGATATGGACGTGAAAGTGGGTGGCTTATATGCTTGTCATACTTTTGAATACCCCGATTTTATCATCACGCTTTCCCTTTACGAATGTGAGGCACGATCCGATTTCACTTTGAAAGAACACGAAAGCTATCGATGGTTTGCGCCTCGGGATCTTAAAGAAGAAGAATGGGCGCCGGCGGACGCGGACATCGTAGGCTCGTTAAAGCGAGTGTTCGGAGGAGAGTCGTGAGATGGAAAAGGAAAATATTATTTTGATCGGAATGCCCAGTTGCGGCAAGACGACTATCGGTACGGAACTTTCCAAAAAGATCGGGTACGGATATATCGACAGCGACAGTGTTATCGTAGCACGCGAGGGAATGCGCTTGCCGCAAATCATCGAGGCGAAAGGTAGAGAAGGCTTTCTCGATATCGAAGCGAAAGTGAATGCGGAGCTTTGCGCGAATCGTTGCGTCATCGCTACGGGCGGAAGCGTAATTTATCGCGATTATGCCATGCAAAAACTTCGGGCACTTGGTAAATTGGTGTATTTAGAGCTTACCTATGAAACGGTGGAAAGTCGGCTCGGCAATTTGAAAGAGCGGGGGGTTGCCATTAAAGAGGGCTTCACTTTACGAGATTTGTATGAGGAACGTAAGGTGCTGTATGAACGATATGCGGATATTTCCGTGAGGCTGGACGGTAAAACCGTGTCGGAATCGGTGGAAGCCGTCGTGAAGGCGATTCAACAATGAAAGATTTGAAAATAGCGATTTACGGAGCAGGTGCGATGGGCACGGTGCTCGGCGTGCTTTTGACGAAGGGCGGATTGTCCGTCGATTTGATTACGAGAAACGGGGCTCATGTGGCGGCTATGCGTGAAAAGGGTGCGACGATCGTTTGCGAAGCGGACGGAAGAGAAATCACGCAATCGGTACGTGCTTTATTTCCTCACGAAATGTCGGGGGTGTACGACGTTATTTTCCTCATGACCAAACAACGTTACAACGAAGAAATTGTAAAAAGTTTGCTTCCTCATCTTACCAAGGAGGGCATTATATGCACCGCACAAAACGGTTTACCGGAGGAGAGCGTGGCGAAAATTGCCGGTCATGCGAGAACATACGGAGCGGCGACTTCATTCGGAGCTACCTTTTTGGAAGGAGGCAGGGTTGCGTTGACTTCTAAAATCGAGGGGATGCACATGGAAGTCGGCGGCTATAAAAACGACGGAGAGCATACGGGATTGCTCGTGCAAATTCTCTCTCATGTCGGCAAAGCGACGGGCAATGAAGGTTTTGTCAAAGCTACCGACAATCTTGTCGGCGCGCGTTGGGCAAAGCTTACGATTAACGCCGCGTTTTCGGGACTTTCCGTTGTGACGGGCTTGACGTTCGGGGAAGTGGCGAGGAAGAGGAAGAGCAGAAAGCTCGCGTTGGGCATTCTTCGAGAGTGTATGGCGGTTGCAAAAGCGCAGGGCGTGGCAATGGCAAAAATGCAAGGACACGATATGGAAAAGTTGCTCGGCGCAAAAGGGTATTTGCAAAGATTGTTCGCATACACGGTGTTGCCTTTTGCAATAAAAAGTCATAAAAAATTGATTTCGGGAATGCTGAAAGACTTGCAAAATGGCAAGGCGTGTGAAATTGATTTTGTGAACGGAGTCGTTGTTGCGGCAGGAGAACAAGTCGGCGTGGCAACCCCTCTTTGTCGAAAGGTCGTGGAAATTACGCACGGCATCGAAGAGGGTGTTTATCAAATCAGTTATCAAAATACCGATCTTTTTGATTGACAAGGTCGGGCGCAAGTGATAAAATAGACGAGGAAAAAAATTAAGAGGTATATTACATTATGGATTGGAACAAACTTGCGGACGTGCTCGTCCCTGACGAAAACGTAAAACCGCTCGAGTATTATGAAAGACTGTATCCCGAACGCGATCTTCCCAAGGGCGCGCAGGTAACCCGTTTGGCACCCAGCCCTACGGGCTTTATCCACTTAGGAAATTTGTTCGTTGCAATCGCAAACGAACGCATCGCTCATCAAAGCGGCGGACTTATGTATCTTCGTATCGAAGATACCGACTTGAAGAGAAAGGTGGACGGGGCGGTAGACGCCGTGAAGAATGCACTGAGATATTTCGATATTCGTTTTGACGAGGGTGCGGAAATCGAGGGCGCGGAGAATCAATACGGTCCTTATTATCAAAGAGAACGTGCGAAGATCTATCACGCGTATGCGAAAGATTTGATTCGTCGCGGACTTGCCTATCCTTGTTTCTGTACGGAAGAGGAACTTTCTGCACTTCGTGAAAAGCAGACAGCAGAGAAGAAAATTACGGGGTATTACGGCGAATATGCCGCTTGCCGCAATTTGACGGAAGAAGAGATTTATGAAAATCTTAGAGCGGGTAAACCCTACGTGATTCGTTTACGTTCTCGGGGAAATGCGGAGAATAAGCTTACTTTCCGTGACGAGATCAAGGGAGATATCACGGTTACCGAGAACGATCAAGACGTCGTCATTTTGAAATCGGACGGAATTCCTACCTATCATTTCGCGCACGCCATCGACG